>CAMPIA010000016.1 GCA_946886175.1 uncultured Altererythrobacter sp. | reverse complement strand
CCATCTACCTGCGCAACAAGTTCGAGAAAAAGTGGTGACCGTAGTCCATCCCAATCTGGAAGACACCGAAGCCAAGATGAGCGCGCGGGATGTCTCCGTGTTCTACGGCGACAAAATGGCGATCGATCACGTCTCGATCGACATCCCGACGAAGTACGTCACCGCCTTCATCGGCCCTTCCGGCTGCGGCAAGTCGACCTTCCTGCGCACGTTGAACCGCATGAACGACACGATCCCCTCGGCGCGGGTCGAGGGTGAAATCCTGCTCGACGGCGACGATATCTACCGCTCGAAGATGGACGTGGTGCAATTGCGCGCGCGGGTCGGCATGGTGTTCCAGAAGCCCAACCCGTTCCCCAAGTCGATCTACGAGAACGTCGCCTACGGCGCGCGCATTCACGGGCTGGCCGAAGGCAAGCAGGAGCTCGACGCGATCGTCGAGACCTCGCTCCAGCGTGCGGGGCTGTGGAACGAGGTCAAGGACCGGCTCGAAGACAGCGGCACCGCGCTCTCGGGTGGCCAGCAGCAGCGCCTGTGCATCGCCCGCGCGATCGCGGTCGATCCCGAGGTGATCCTGATGGACGAGCCCTGCTCCGCACTCGATCCGATCGCGACCGCCAAGATCGAGGAACTGATCGACGACTTGAACGGCCGCTATGCGATCGTGATCGTCACGCACTCGATGCAGCAGGCCGCGCGCGTCTCGCAGCGGACTGCGTTCTTCCACCTTGGAAAGATGGTGGAATACGGCCGCACATCTGACATATTCACCAATCCGCTCGAAGAGCGGACCAAGGATTACATTACGGGCAGGTACGGCTGATGACCGAGCATACAGTCAAGGCGTTCGACGAAGACATCACCCGCCTGCGCGGGCTGATCGCCGAGATGGGCGGGCTGGCCGAGGTCGCCGTACAGAACGCGATGGACGCGCTCGTGCGCGGCGACGACGATCTCGCCAGGCAGGTCATCAAGGGCGACAAGAAAATCGACGCGCTCGAATCGGAGATCGACAAGCTCGCAGTACGCGTGATCGCGTTGCGCGCACCGATGGCCGACGATCTGCGAGAGGTGATCGCGGCGCTCAAGATCGCCGGCGTGGTCGAGCGGATCGGCGACTATTCGAAGGCGATCGCGCGGGCCAGTCGCGAGATCGCCGACCGCAAGCGGTTCGAACCGCTCACACTGCTGCCCGCCATGGGCGAGCTCGCGGCCGAAATGGTCCACGACGTGCTCACCGCCTACGGCGCGCGCGACCCGGTGCTGGCACGCGAAGTGATCGCCGCGGATCAGAAGGTGGACAATTTCTACAATTCGATCTTCCGCAATCTCGTCAGTCATATGGTCGAGAATCCTTCCACCATTTCGACGGCGGCGCAGCTGCTGTTCGTGGCGCGCAATATCGAGCGGATCGGCGATCATGCGACCAACGTCGCCGAAATGGTCCACTTCGCCGCCACCGGCACTTATCCCGCGGATGACGATACGTGACGATCCTGTCGTCAAAGTGACATAATCGCGGTGTCTTGAAAGCGTCATGACCACCGCAACGCTGCTTCTCGTCGAAGACGACCCCGCACTCTCGGAACTGCTCGAGTATCGTTTCACCAACGAAGGCTATCGCGTGCGCGCGACCGCCGACGGGGACGAGGCTCTGATACTCGCGGCAGAGGAAGTGCCCGATCTGGTGATCCTCGACTGGATGATCGAGGGGACCAGCGGGATCGAGGTCTGCCGCCGCCTGCGCCGCGACAAGGCGACCGCGCACGTCCCGATCATCATGCTGACCGCGCGCGAGGCCGAGGACGACCGCATTCGCGGGCTCGAGACCGGCGCGGACGACTACGTCACCAAGCCGTTCTCTCCGCGTGAACTCCTCGCGCGGGTTTCGGCCGTGCTGCGCCGCATTCGCCCCGCGCTGGCGGGCGAGACGATCGAAGTCGGCGACATCAGGCTCGATCCGGTCGCACACAAGATTTCGCGCCGCGGCCAGGCGCTGCAGATGGGGCCGACCGAGTACCGCCTGCTCAAGTTCTTCATGGAAAGCCCCGGCCGCGTGTTCAGCCGCAACCAGTTGCTCGATGGCGTGTGGGGCACCGGCAGCGACATCGAACTGCGCACCGTCGACGTCCACATCCGCCGTCTGCGCAAGGCCATCGAAGTGGAGGGCGCGCTCGATCCGATCCGCACCGTTCGCTCGGCCGGCTATGCGCTGGAGAATGTCGGCAAGGGTTAAAAGAGCCGGGTCAGAAAGTAGAACCCGGCACCCACGGTCGCGCTTGCGGGGATGGTTATGAACCATGCCATGACAACTCTGCTGGCCACGGTCCAGCGCACCGCGCTCGTGCGCCGCGCCGCGCCCGTGCCGATCACGCTGCCCGTGATCGCGTGGGTCGTCGATACCGGAATGCCCATCGCGCTGGCGCCGAACACCACGCAGGATCCGGCCGTGGAAGCGCAGAAGCCCGAATGATGATTGAGCCGCGTCAAGCCGCTGCCCATCGTCTTGATGATCCGCCAGCCGCCCGAAAGCGTGCCCAGCGCAATCGCCGCATAGCAGCTCAGCACCACCCATTCGGGCACGCGGAATTCGCCGCCCAGGTATCCGGTCGAATAGAGGAGGACGGTGATGATGCCCATCGTCTTCTGCGCGTCGTTCCCGCCGTGGCTGATCGAATAGGCGGCCGACGAGCAGAGATGGAGGATCTTGAACGTGCTGTTCGCCTTGCGCGGGGTGGAGCGCTGGAACAGCACGCTCGTCAGCAGCATCAGCACCATCGCGATAGCGAAGCCGATAATCGGCGACAGGAAGATGGCGAGGATCGTCTTGGTCGTGCCCGAGCTTTCAACTGCGGTGAAGCCGCTGTGCGCGATCCCCGCGCCTAACAGTCCGCCGATCAGCGCATGGCTCGAGGAAGACGGTATGCCCTTGATCCATGTGGCGATGTTCCAGAACATCGCGCCGATCAGCGCGCCGAACACGACCGCCGGCGTCACCACATCCTTGTCGATAATGCCCGCGCCGACGGTCTCGGCCACATGCAGTCCCACGATCCAATAGGCTGCGAAGTTGCCCACCGCCGCGAACACGACCGCGGCCATGGGCGACAGCAATTGCGTGGCGACCACCGTGGCGATCGAGTTCGCCGCGTCGTGCATTCCGTTCAGGAAGTCGAAGACGAGCGCCAGCGCGACGAGGGCGATCAGCAGCGGAAAGGCGAGATCGTGCATCGCCGGTCTCAGGCGTAATCGATGACGATGCCATCGATACTGTTGGCGACATCCTCGAACGCGTCGGCAACCTTTTCGAGATGCTTGAACGTCTCGCGCTCGACGATAAAGCGGACGGTGTCGCCGTCCTCCAGGGCTCTCGCGTAATTCGCCATCAGGCCGCGCGTGTGAACCACGTCGACCTCCCCCTCCATCGTCACGATCGCCGCGGTGAGCTGGTGGAGCTTGGTCCCGTTCCGGCCGATGTCGCGCAGCAGGGGAAGCGCCTCGTCGATCATCCGGACGGCGGCGAGGATCTTCTCCGCCATCACCACCATGTCGGGTTCGAAGCGGACGACATCGTATGTCTCGATCGCCGATGCGCAGGCCTGAATTTCGTCGATGACATCGTCCATCGCGCCGATCAGCCCGATGATCGCCCCGCGGTCGAACGGCGTCAGGAAAGTTTGCCGGACTTCCTGAAGCACTTCGCGGATCACGTCGTCCGCCTCGTGCTCGCGATCGCGGATCGCTCCGACCAGCGCGGCGCGCTCGCCCTTGCCGCTCAGGAGCTCCAGCAGCGCCTCGGCCGCCGAAACGGTCGCGGCCGAATGGCGTTCGAACATGCCGAAGAAGTCGCCCGTTTGCGGAATCAGCCGCCGGAACCAGTTGAGCACCGCATCCTCCTGGTCATTTCACTGTCGCGCCGTTGCCGCATATGGCCGCCGGGGGCAACTCCAGGGGGCGATTTATCCCGCGCCGCTATCCGGTCAACGGCACAGGCCCGTGTAGCGGCCCGCCTGATCGAAGTGGAAATGGTCGGCGTGCGCCTCGTTATAATCGGGCGACAGGACGGTGGCGAAGAGCCCGCATGCGCCGTCGCGCACCGTGCGCAGGAACGCAGCCTCCTCGTCCTCGCCCGCCCAATCCTGCAAGACGGCGATCCGGCGCCCATCCTCCAGCACGAAGGCGGCGATATCGATCGCATTGCCCGTCGCGTGCTCGCTCCAGCGGCCTTCGGCGCGGCCATAGAGGCGGCGGCAACTGTAGGCGCCATAATGCTCGACGCTCGCGACTTCGCTGTCGAAGCGGGCCTCAGCGGCAGGCTGCACGACATCGCGCAGCCACAGCTTGAGGCCCACGCCCACCGAACAGGTCGCGGGTGGAACCCGCGGTGCGAACGGCAGCTCGGTCAGCACGGTCCGGTCCGGCCGGCGGCATGCGCCCTCGCCTGCCGGTTCGAGGGCGCGAAACGCAACCTCGCTGCGCTCCAGCACCGCGCGGCACGCGGACGGGTCTCCCTTGAGCGCGAGCAGCTTGGATTGCGTCGCCCAGCCCGGCGGGTGGTTGAGATCGAGCGGGGCCCAGGGATCGTGCTGCGGATGGTCGGCCAGCCATCCGCGCGCGGTCAACAACACGCCCATCACGGCGAGCGCCACGATCGACCACCGATCGATGGCGCCGGTGCGGATCAAGTCCGCGCCGCCAGATCGATCAGGATGCCGAGCGCGATGGCGACGAACAGCGCGCCCACCGCGACATCGACCCTGCGCCGCGTTTCCGGCCGCGCCATGGCCGCTGCAAGCCGGCTGCCCGCGCCGATATAGACCGCGCCGATCGCAACATCGATCGCCATTGCGACCAGGGCAAACGCGACCAATTGCGGCGGGACCGGCGCGCGCGCATCGATGAATGGCGGCAGCAGTGCGACGATGTAGATCAGGGACTTGGGATTGCCGAGCGCGACCAGCACCCCATCGCGGAAGGCATGGTGCGACAGGCGCGCAGGTCTTCCCTCGTCGCGCCCCGGCTCGATTCCGGCGTGGCGGATGCTCTGCACGCCGAGCCAGGCCAGGTACAGCGCGCCGCCGATCGCAAGAATCCTGAAAGCCAGCGGGAACGCCGCCGCCAGAGTCCCCAGCCCAAGACCGGCGAGAAGCCACCAACCGATGAAACCAAGCTGCATCCCGGCTAGCGCCGCGACCCCCGCGCGCCACCCGCCGCGGATCGCCTGTCCCATCACGAACAGCATCGAGACGCCCGGCACGAGACTGGTTGCGCCGGTCATGAGCATGAAGGCTGCGAGGCGTTCCGGATCGATCATTTGACGGCGGCCTTAGCCAAGGCGCCGGGTTCGCGAAACCGTTTCACGCCCGCCGGCCACCGTGAGGGCATTCGCCACCGGGAGACGATCAAGCGATCTCCTTCAGACGCTCCCTAACCGCGGCCAGATCGGCTTCGAACAGGCGCTCTTGTTCATCGCGCGCAGCGCCATCGAGGCGCAGGAGATACGACGGGTGCGCGGTGATCCACAGCTCGCTGCCATCCTCGAGCGGGTGCGGCCGACCGCGCGCCTTCGAGATGCTGACCGTCTTGCCCAGCAGACTGCGCGCGGCGCTCGCTCCGAGCGCGAGCACAAGTTTCGGCCGCACGACTTCGCGTTCGCTTTCGAGCCACCAGCGGCAGATGTCGATCTCCTTGGCGGTCGGCGACTGGTGCAACCGGCGCTTGCCGCGCGGCACGTACTTGAAGTGTTTGACCGCGTTGGTCACGTAAGTCTCGCGCCGGTCGATCCCGGCCTTCTCGAGATGTGCGTCGAGCAGTTGCCCCGCCGGACCGACGAAGGGCTTTCCGGCCAGATCTTCCCGATCGCCCGGCTGTTCGCCCACCACCATCAGCCTCGAGCGCTTCAGCCCCTCCCCCATCACCGCCTGGTTATCGAGCTGACCGATCGGGCAGCGACGGCAACCGTGAATGGCGCGGTCGATCGCGGCGAGCGAGTCGGGTCGTTCCGCCTCCTCCCATGTGCCTTCCGCGACCATTCGAGATTCCCGCTTTTGCGCGACCGCGACAAGCTCGGGAATGAGCGCCGCTTCGGGCAAATTCTTCCAGTATTTGCGGGGCATTTCCTTGAGCATCGCCCCGACCTTCAAACGCGCGGGATTGAAAATCGATGCATAATAGGCGCGCCAGAGATCCTCCATCGCATCGCCGGCCGGCGCATCGCCGCGCTGCGCAGGCGGACCCTCTTCGAGCGTCACTCCGTCCCAGTGAAGGCTGCCGCGCGGTGTCAGGATCGACCATTTCATCGCGCCGAAACGACGCACGAAAAATCCCGCGTTGGCGCGCAGGATGTGATGCTCGGGTTCGAACCATGCGACATAGCGATCCGCGCTGCCGCCCTCGCCCCCGTCGATCAGGCGGAAGCGGACGAACGCGTGCATCTTGTGGCTGTCGCGCCGCACCGCCTTGGCCAGCCCTTCCACCCGGCGCACGATGGGATCGGCCTTGTCCTCCATCATTCGAGGGTTCGATTGCAGGCGCCACAACAGGCAATAGAGCAGCGCGAATCGCTCCGGGTCGGAATGGAGCACGGCGCTGCGCGCCAGCTCCACGAATTGGCGGCTCGCGCGCACCGGCGGGGCATCGGGCATGGCCATGGGCGCCGCCTGCTCCTCCTGCGCGAAAAGCTCTTCCGGCCCGTCCGTCGAGGTCCAGGCGACACGATCGGGCGGCACGTTGCACTGGATCAGCGCCCGCGCCCGCTCGCGCCAGCCATCGAAATCGTCGGGCTCGGGCAAGTGCACCGCATAATGCGTCTCGCGCTTCGTGAGCCGAAGCGCGGTCATGCCGCGAACAGCTCCAGTTGCTCCTGCTTGGGCGCGAGCAGCGCACGCAAGTCCGCGCGGTCGGTCAGCGCGGTCGGCCGCCAGTCGGCGGTGCACAGGAACGGGCGCACCTTCGCGATCGAGACTGTCAGCCGCGCGACGTCGTCGAGCCGCAGGGTCCGGTGCCGCCGCGCTGCCACGATGCGGTCGACCGCGGTCACGCCCAGGCCGGGTACGCGCAGCAGTTCGCCGCGAGCGGCACGGTTGACGTCGAGCGGGAAACGCTCGCGGAACTTCAGCGCCCAGGCGAGCTTCGGATCGATGTCGAGCGGCAGGTTGCCGTCGGCCTCGGTCGCCTGCATCACTTCGGCAGGCGCATAGCCGTAGAAGCGCATCAGCCAGTCGGACTGGTAGAGCCGATGTTCGCGGATCAGCGGCGGACGCTTGAGCGGCAGCACCGCGCTCGCATCGGGGATCGGGCTGAACGCCGAATAATAGACGCGGCGCAGCTTGAACCCTTCGTAGAGCCTGCTCGCTTTGCCCACGATGTCGGCATCGGTCGCCGAATCGGCGCCGACGATCATCTGGGTCGACTGGCCGGCGGGCGCAAAGCGCGGGGCGTGACGGAAACGCTTCTTCGCGTCCTTCGCCTCGGTGATGTCGGCGTTCACCATGGCCATCGCGCCCTCGATCTGGCGCGCGTCCTTGTCAGGTGCGAGCCGCACGAGGCCGCTGTCGGTCGGCAATTCGACATTGATCGAGACGCGGTCGGCATAGAGCCCCGCCTGATGCACCAGTTCGGGATCGGCCTCGGGGATGGTCTTGAGATGAATGTAGCCGCGGAACTCGTGATCTTCGCGCAAAATGCGCGCAGTCTCGACCAGTTGCTCCATCGTCTGGTTCGAGCTCTTCACGATGCCCGATGAGAGGAACAGCCCCTCGATATAGTTGCGACGATAGAAGCTCAGCGTCAGGTCGGCGACCTCCTGCGGGGTGAACCGCGCACGGCGCACATTCGAGCTCTTGCGGTTGATGCAGTAGTGGCAATCGAACACGCAGTGGTTGGTCAGCAGAATCTTCAGGAGAGAGATGCAGCGCCCGTCGGGCGCATAGGCGTGGCAGATGCCCATCCCCTCGGTCGAGCCGATGCCCTTTCCGTCGAGCGAATTGCGCTTCGCCGTTCCCGACGAGGCGCATGACGCGTCGTACTTCGCCGCATCGGCGAGGATTTCGAGCCTTTCGAGAATAGGTTGCGACGCCATTTGTTCATTCTATGTTCCAATCGGCACCGCTTGGCAAGACAGGTTTTGTTCAGGAACGAAACGCGCCGCAGCGCAGTTACGAATTCAGGTGTACAAGGAGCTATCCCGATGAAATTCAAGCAAGGCGATCCCGACAAGCTCAAAGCCAAGTTCTGGTCGACGCTGGCCGATTCCCCCTATCTCTTCCTCCAGCTCGATGGCGACAGCACAACCGCCGTGCCGATGAGCCCGCAGCTCGACAAGGATGCGAACAGCGCGATCTGGTTCTTCACCCAGAAGCGCAGCAAGTTCGCCGCGCTCGGCCCCGTCACCGCGACCTTCGAGGGCAAACGGCACGATATGTACGCCCGGTTCCACGGCGACCTGGCCGTCGAGACCAGCCAGGAGCGGTTCGACCAGTTCTGGAACAACTTCGTCGAAGCCTGGTACGATGGCGGCAAGGACGATCCCGATATCCTGTTCCTGCGCATGGATCTCGGCCACGCCGAAATCTGGAACGGCGACATGGGGCTGCTCGACACCGCCAAGATGGCGCTGGGCATGACGGTGCATGAAGACGCCAAGGAGCAGCACACCGAAACGACGCTTTAACGCCGCATCGGCCGCTCGAACGAAAAGGGCCGCCTCGCGAGAGGCGGCCCTTCTTTTTTGCGGGTGGCGGCCGGCCGGTTAGTCCGGCTTGCCGTCGGGATGGATCGGAACCATCGTTTCGTCGCCCCCGATATCGTCGACCACCTCGACGATGCCCTGGCCCAGATGGCTGCGCCGGCGGCTGTAGAGGAAGTAAACGAACAGCCCGATCACGGTCCACACCGGCAGGAACAGCATCGCTGCGCTGGGCAGGTTGAAGAACAGGAACAGGCATCCGGCCATCGTCAGCGGGGCGATGATCCACACTGCCGGAACGCGGAAGCCGCGCTGCCGACCCGGCTCTCTGCGCCGCAGCAGCAATACCGCCACCGCCACCATCAGGAAGGCGTAGAGCGTGCCTGCGTTCGAGATGTCAGCGAGCTGCCCCACGGGGAAGAACGCCGCGGCGACGGCCACCACGGAGCCGGTGATCATGGTCACCACATGCGGCGTGCGGTACTTCGGATGCACACGGCTAAGCACTTCGGGCATCAAGCCATCGCGGCTCATGACGAAGAAGATGCGCGTCTGGCCGAAGATCAGGATCAGGATCACCGACGGCAGGGCGAGGATCGCGGCGATGCCGATCGCATTCCCGAACCATGAGAAGCCCAGCACCTTCAGCACATGCGCGAGCGGCTCGTTCGAGCAGACCAGCGCATCGGCATATTGCGGCATCGCGCACTGCCGCGCGAGTTCGGGCGAGCCTGCCTCGAGCGGGAAGCCCACCGCATCCATGATCGGTTGCCCGCCGATCGTGCCGATGGCGCCGGCGGCGACAAGGACGTAGAACACGGTGCAGAACAATAGCGAGCCGACCAGTCCGATCGGCACGTTGCGTTGGGGATCCTTGGTTTCTTCCGCCGCGGTGGAGACCGCGTCGAAGCCGACATAGGCGAAGAACATCGTCGCCGCCGCGCCGACCGCACCCACGCCCGTGCCCCATCCGCCGAACACGCCGGCAGGGAGGAAGGGATTGAAATTGCCGGAGTCGAATTCGACGCTGGTCAGCGTGATTGCGACGAAAATCGTCAGCGCGGTGACCTTGATCGCCACCAGAAACGCGTTGAACTTGGCGCTTTCGCTCGTCCCCAGAACGAGCAGCCCGGTGACGAGCAGGGCGATGAGCATAGCCGGGAGGTTGATGAACCCACCCGCGGCCCCGCCAAGCGCAAGCGGCCCGGCGGCCAGCCAGGCTGGCAGCTCTATCCCCAATCCTCCCAGGATCGTGCCCGAGAAATAACCCGACCATCCGACCGAGACGGCCGAGGCCGCGATCGCATATTCCATGATCAGCGCCCAGCCGACCGTCCAGGCGAGGAGTTCACCCATGGTTGCATAACTGTAGGTATAGGCGCTGCCCGCGACTGGAATCATCGAGGCGATCTCAGCGTAACAGAGCGCCGCGACGATGCAGACGAGGCCGGCGATGGCGAAGGCCAGCATAAGGCCTGGACCGGCCTTCTGCGCGCCGACCGAAGTCAGCACGAAGATGCCGGTGCCGATCACGCAGCCGATGCCGAACAAAGTCAGCTGGAACCAGCCCAGCGTGCGCTTCAGCGATTTCTTTTGCGCCGTCGCCAAGATGACGTCGAGCGGTTTGACCCGATCTAGGAGCATTCGTGTTTTTCCTCCCTAAGGCGGCGCGGCTCCGTTGGCCACGCGTCCCGAATTGGGCGGGAAGCTAGCGCAAAGTCTCGTCAATACAAGCACCACATGCAGGGTTTCCCCGCCTTGACGCTGCGTCGAAGGTCCAGACCCATAACTGGCAAGGGCCGGGATCGCCGTGCGAGGATGGCTGGCCAGGAGCGCAGCGCAAACGCCTGGCAGCGCCAGGCGCAAGCAAGCGACGGCGCTCAGCCGTCCTCTTAGGGCCGCCGCTTCGCGGCGGGCGTTGCCAGTTATGGGTCTGGACTCTAGTAACCTCGGCCATGTCCACGACCTTCCAGCTCGACACCGCGACCAGCCGCGCGCATCCCACTCCGCAGCCGATGCGGCGCCTCACGGTGCCCAAAATCCGCGAACGCAAGAAGGACGGCGTGACCGAGCAGCCGCTCGTGATGCTGACCGCCTACACCGCGCGGCAAGCGCAACTGCTCGATGCGCATTGCGACCTGTTGCTGATCGGCGATTCGCTCGGCCAGGTAATCTACGGACTGCCCTCGACCGTGCCTGTCACGCTTGAAATGATGGCCAACCACGCCGCGGCGGTGGTGCGCGGCAGTTACCATTCCGTGGTGATCGTCGACATGCCGTTCGGCAGTTACGAGGCTTCGCCGGAGAAGGCGTTCGAAAGCGCCGCGCGCCTGCTCAAGGAAAGCGGCGCGGCGGGCGTGAAGCTCGAAGGCGGCGCGGCGATGGCGGAGACGGTCGCGTTCCTGACCCAGCGCGGCATTCCGGTCATGGGCCATGTCGGCCTGACCCCGCAGGCGGTCAACGTGCTCGGCGGCTATGCCGCGCGCGGCCGCAGCGACGCCGAGGCGGAGAAGATCGTCTCCGACGCCAGGGCGCTCGACGCTGCGGGCGCTTTCGCGGTCGTGGTCGAGGGCGTGGTCGAACCGATCGCGATCGAGGTTACAGAGAGCATCGCGTGCCCCACGATCGGGATCGGCGCCTCGGCAAGGTGCGACGGCCAGGTTCTCGTGTGCGAGGATATGCTGGGTATGTTCGAGCGGGTGCCGCGCTTCGTGAAGCGCTACGAGGAGATGGCCGAGATCATCTCGAAGGCGGCCGAAACTTACGCCGCCGAAGTCCGCAGTCGCGCCTTCCCGGGCGAGGAGCAGACCTACCAGCCCAAATAGCGCTGCCGGAACCCTTGCGAAGCGCCCCCAGATTTCCTAGCGGGCGCGCTAACTCAATCGGGATTGCCGCATGGCCACGCTGCTTCGCTTCTACAAGTTTTCGCTCGTCTTCACGCTGATCTGCCTCGCGCTCGGTGCGTGGTACGGCTGGTCGAGCAGCGGCGGCGATCTCGGCGCGACGGCCTCGCTGCTGTGGATCATCGTCGTGCTCTCGGTGCTCGAGGTTTCGCTCAGCTTCGACAACGCGGTGGTCAACGCCTCGGTGCTCAAGGAAATGGACGACATCTGGCAACGCCGGTTCCTCACCTGGGGCATCGCCTTCGCGGTGTTCGGAATGCGGATCGTCTTCCCGCTGGCGATCGTCGCCATCGCGGCGGGCCTCGGGCCGCTCGAGACGCTCAACCTCTCGCTCAACGATCCGGAACGCTACGAGGAGATCGTCAGCTCAGCCCATGTCGGCATCGCCGGCTTCGGCGGTGCGTTCCTCGCGATGGTCGGGCTCAAGTTCTTCTTCGATCTGGACAAGGATGTGCACTGGATTCGCGTGATCGAGGTGCGGCTCACCCGCTTCGCCGCGCTTCCCGCGGCCGAAATCGCATTGCTGCTGCTGCTCATGTGGGGCATCTCGACGATGCTGACCCCGGCCGACGCACTGACATTCCTGGTCGCAGGCATCCTCGGGCTCGTCACCTTCATCGCGGTGGAGGGGGTCAACAAGATCCTCGAACTGCGCGCCGAGGCGGCCCGGCTGCAGGGCGCCGTGGTGCGCAGCGGGCTCGGCGGGTTCCTCTATCTCAACGTACTCGACGCCTCGTTCAGCTTCGACGGCGTGATCGGCGCCTTCGCGCTGTCGAACAACATGATCGTGATCGCGCTCGGCCTGTCGATCGGCGCGATGTTCGTGCGTTCGATGACGATCCATCTGGTCAAGCAGGGCACGCTCGCGCAGTATCGCTTCCTCGAGCACGGCGCGTTCTGGGCGATCATCGTGCTCGGCATGATCATGCTCTTCTCGGCCGTCGCGCATATTCCCGAGACGATCACCGGCCTGATCGGCGCGATCCTGATCGGTCTCTCGCTCTGGTGGTCGGTGCGCCACAACAAGCGTCACCCGATCAGCGAGGATAGCGCGCCAGTCGCGTAGCGAGCGGGGCCGATACCACCAGTTGCAGCAGGTGGTAGGCGAGCAGCGGCGCCATCACCAGGCCCGCCGCAGCGGGCGGAAACAGAATCAAGGCGATCGGCGCGCCGCTGACCACGCTTTTGTGCGCGCCCGCGAACATGAACGAGATCCGCGTCGGCCGGTCCAGCCGCAGCAGGCCAGAGGCCAGCCAGCTTCCTCCGAATCCGGCGAGGAGGAACGCCGCGAGCAGCCCGCCGAAGATCGCCCACTGTCCGGCTCCCAATGCCGACCATAGCCCGCGCTCGACCGCGCCCGAAAACGCCACATAGACCGCGATGGCGATCGCCAGCCGGTCCATCCAGGACACCAGCAGCGGATGCGCCGTCACCCAGGCCCGCCCGGCATGCTGGAGCGCCTGCCCGAGCACGAAGGGAACGACCAGCAGGCCGAGGATCTTGAACAGCGCGCTCAGTCCGACGTCGGCGGTCTCGAGACCTCCGAGGAGTGCGAAGAGCGGCGCGGTGACGAACACGCCGACGATGTTGAGCAGCGCCGCCGCGACCACGGAAACGGCCACGTTACCTCGGGCAAGCGAACTGTAGGCGGCGGCCGACTGCACGGTCGAGGCGAGCGTGCCGAGGAACAGGAACCCCAGCGCGATCTCCCCCGGCAGCCACATCTCGGCGATCTCCGCCAGCCCCAGTCCGGCCACGGCCATTGCGCCGAAACACCAGACCAGCAGCGGCAAAAGGAAGCGCCCGTGCCCGAGGCCGCGCCACACCTCGTCGCGCGGCAACCGCAGCCCGTTGAGGAAGAACAGCGCGAAGATCGCGACGCTCGATACCGCCTGCGCAATGTCGCGGCCTTCCCCCACCGCCGGAACGAACGTCGCCAGCAGGATCGCGACGACCAGCAGCCGGACCATCAGGTCGATGCGCGAGAGGATCGGGATCGCCACCGGCCCCGGATGGCGCACCGAATCGCGACTGTCGAGACTGCTCGGCCGCTAGCGCGCGATGTCCCGCGCCAGGGTTCTTGCCGCTTCGGTTTCGCCCGCTGCTTCGAGCGCGCCGATCAGCGCGCCTATGGCGAGCGGGTTGCGGCGCTGGAGAGCATAGGCCCGCTCGGCCGCATCGCGCGCCACGTCGGCCTCGCCGCGCTGCAGAGCGATTTTCGCGGCCAGCGCGAGGAGTTGGGGGTCGCGGGAGCCACCGAGGGCCAGAGCATGGCCGA
>CAMPIA010000015.1 GCA_946886175.1 uncultured Altererythrobacter sp. | reverse complement strand
TCCGCCTGCTGCTCTCGGCCTGCGAGGTGCCCTCGGTCGCGCTCGTGCCCGAGCTGACGCGCGACTACGACGAACGCACGACGCTGTTCCGCTACCGTTATCTGTTCGGCTGGACCGGCGGGCTCGCGGTGCTGTTCCTCGCCTACAACGTGTTCCTGGGCGACGGGCTGACCGATCCGGAGGGCTACCGCATTTACGGGCTGTTCGGGGCGGCGACGATCATCGTCACCA
This sequence comes from uncultured Altererythrobacter sp., assembly GCA_946886175.1. Next base: position 13,749 of record CAMPIA010000015.1, on the reverse strand, counting down.
CGCTGATCTCGGCGATGGGGCAGCATTCCTACGTCGCACGCTATCCCGATACCCGGCCACCGCCGTTCAAGCTCAAGACCGCCTTCGGCGAGATCGTCGAGGCCTTCTCCGAACGCTCGTTCCTGATCCTCGCTGCCGGCGCGGTCGCGGCCTATGTGAGCCAGGGGATGACCTTCTCGCTCTCGAACTATCTCTACCTGTTCGTGTGGGAGTTCGACGAAGCGGCGCTGGCGATCTATCCGTTCATCCTGCTCGCCAGCGTGGTGATCGTGTTCCTGGCGCTCGGCGCGCTGCACCGGCGCTTCGGCAAGGTGCGGGTCGCGGCGGCGACGACGCTGCTGTCGATGATCCTGTGGCTGGTGCCCTATGGGCTCCGCCTTCTCGGCCTGTGGCCCGAGATCGGCAGCAATGCCTCGACCGCGCTGCTGTTCGCCTTCGTGCTCGCGAGCAACACGTTCGGGGTCATGGTGATGGTTTCGGTCTCCTCGATGGTCGCGGAGATCGTCGAGGCGTTCGAGGAACGCACCGGCCGCCGCGCCGAAGGGTCGTTCTATTCGGGCAACTGGTTCGTGCAGAAATGCGCCACCGGGCTGGGCATTCTGGCCGCCGGGATCATCATCTCCATCTCGGGTCTGCCGACCGATGCCGAGCCCGGCTCGGTCGCGATGCCGATCATCGACAGCGTGATCGTGCAATATTGCATAATGGTCGCGATACTCGGCGCGTTCTCGGCCTGGTGGCTGGCGCGCTTCCCGATTCACCGCGAGGATCACGAGGCGCGCCTCGCCACGCTCGACGCGGCGGCGCGCGCGGATATCGACGCGAGCGGCACGGCGCCCTGAGCTAACGATTTTGCCGCTTGGCGCAGCACTGCGCCTCTGCCAGTTTCACGGCGCAACGGATTTGAGAATTTAGAGAGGACATCCCGACCATGGACTTCGAACCCACCGAACGGCAGCAATACTGGCGCGACCGCGTGCGCGACTTCATCGAGGCCAACGTGCGCCCGAACACCGGCAAATATGCCGAGCAGGATGCCGAGGGCGAGCGGTGGAAGGTGATTCCGATCGTCGAGGACATGAAGGCCAAGGCCAAGGCGCAGGGCATCTGGAACCTGTTCATGCCGCCGCAGGGCCAGTTGAGCCATGTCGACGACAGCTTCGAATTCGACGGGCCGGGCCTGACCAACCTCGAATACGCGATGTGCGCCGAGGAAATGGGCCGCATCGGCTGGGCGAGCGAGACGTTCAACTGCTCCGCCCCCGACACCGGCAACATGGAAGTGTTCCACCGCTACGGCACGCGCGCGCAGAAGGATCAGTGGCTAAAACCGCTGATGGAAGGCCAGATCCGCTCCGCCTTCCTGATGACCGAACCGCAGGTGGCATCTTCCGACGCGACCAATATCGAGACCCGGATCGAACGCGATGGCGACCACTACGTCATCAACGGTCGCAAGTGGTGGTCGTCGGGCGCGGGCGATCCCCGGTGCTCGATCGCGATCGTCATGGGCAAGACCGATGCCGTCGCGCAGCGCCATGCGCAGCAATCGATGATCGTCATGCCGCTCGATGCCGAGGGCGTGACGATCGAGCGCCACTTGCCCGTGTTCGGCTACGACGATGCGCCGCACGGCCACATGGAAATCTCGCTCAAGGACGTGCGGGTCCCGGCCGACAATCTGCTGCTCGGCGAAGGGCGCGGGTTCGAGATCGCACAAGGCCGCCTCGGGCCGGGCCGCATCCACCACTGCATGCGCACGATCGGCGTCGCGGAAGAGGCGCTCGCCAAGATGTGCAGACGCCTCCAGCAGCGCGAGGCGTTCGGCAAGCCGATCTACAAGCACTCGGTGTGGGAGGAGCGCGTCGCCCGCGCACGGATCGACATCGACATGACCCGCCTGCTGTGCCTCAAGGCGGCCGACATGATGGACAAGGTCGGCAACAAGTCCGCCAAGCAGGAAATCGCCATGATCAAGGTCCAGGCGCCGAACATGGCGCTCTCGATCATCGACGATGCGATCCAGGCGCACGGCGGCGGCGGCGTGTCGGAGGACTTCGGGCTGGCCAAGGCCTATGCCCACCAGCGCACGCTGCGCCTCGCCGACGGGCCGGACGAGGTCCACGCCCGCTCGATCGCACGGATGGAATTCGCCAAGCACGCCCCGCAGCCGGGCAACGACGCGATGAGCTCGGGAGACGTGGGGGCGACGCGCTGATGACCAAAGCAGCGATCCTCGAACAGCCGGGCAAGGGCCTCGTCATCGGCGAGGTCGAGCTGGCCGAACCCGGCCCCCACGAAGTGCTGATCGACACCAAGGCCTGCGGGCTGTGCCATTCGGACCTGCACTTTATCGACGGCGCCTATCCGCACGCGCTGCCCGCGATCCCCGGGCACGAGGCGGCGGGCGTGGTGCGCGCGGTGGGCAGCGAGGTGCGCACGGTGAAGCCGGGCGACCACGTCGTCACCTGCCTCAGCGCCTTCTGCGGGCACTGCGAGTTCTGCGTCACCGGGCGTATGGCGCTGTGCATGGGCGGCGACACCCGCCGCGCCCAGACCGACGCCCCGCGCATCGCGCGCGCCGACGGCTCGGGCATGGTCAACCAGATGCTCAACCTCTCGGCGTTCTGCGAGCAGATGCTGATCCACGAACATGCCTGCGTCGCGATCGACAAGGACATGCCATTGGACCGCGCCGCGATCATCGGCTGCGCGGTTACGACCGGGGCGGGCACGGTGTTCAACGCCTGCTCGGTCGTGCCCGGCGAAAGCGTGGCGGTGATCGGCTGCGGCGGTGTCGGCCTTGCGGCGGTCAATGCGGCGAAGATCGCGGGTGCGGGCAAGGTGATCGCGGTCGATCCGGTGTCCGAGAAACGCGAGTTGGCCAAGGTGCTTGGTGCGACGCACGTGGTCGATGCCATGGCGGACGACGCGGTCGAACAGATCGTGCGCCTGTCGAACGGCGGCGTGCATCACGCGATCGAGGCGGTCGGGCGGCAGGCGAGCGCCGATCTCGCGGTCAAGGTCCTGCGCCGCGGCGGCACCGCGACGATCCTCGGCATGATGCCGCTCGACTGCAAGGTCGGGCTCGGCGCGATGGACCTGCTCTCGGGCAAGAAGCTCCAGGGCGCGATCATGGGGATGAACCACTTCCCGGTCGATCTGCCGCGGCTGGTCGATTTCTACATGCGCGGACTGCTCGATCTCGACACGATCATCGCCGAGCGCATCCCGCTCGAGGAGATCAACCAAGGCTTCGACAAGATGCGCGACGGCCACAGCGCGCGCAGCGTGGTGGTGTTCGATTGATGGCGGAAATCGACTACGAGGCGGAAATGGTCGGCACGACCGAGGTGCCCGAGCGCGACAGGCTCGACGAGGGCGCGCTGACCGCCTGGATGGAGGCGAACGTCGAGGGCTTCGCCGGTCCGCCGACGCTGTCGAAGTTCAAGGGCGGCCAGTCGAACCCGACCTATCGTGTCGACACGCCCGGCGCGTCCTACGTCCTGCGCCGGCAGCCGTTCGGCAAGCTTCTGCCGAGCGCGCACGCGGTGGACCGCGAATACAAGGCGATGGCTGCGCTAGGGCCGACCGGCTTCCCCGTCCCGAAGACCTACGGTCTGTGCGAAGACCCGGAGGTGATCGGCTCCAAATTCTTCGTCATGGGCCTCGCCGACGGGCGCTCTTTGTGGAACGGCGCGCTGCCGCGATCGACATCTGCCGAGCGGCGCGCGATCTACCATTCGATGATCGACACGATGGCCGATCTCCACCTCAAGGATCCCGAGGCGATCGGGCTGAGCGACTTCGGCAAGCCGACCGATTATTGCGCGCGTCAGATCGCGCGATGGACCAAGCAGTACAAGCTCTCCGAAACCGAGCCCATGCCGCAGATGGAGCGGCTGATCGAATGGCTGCCGCAGACAATCCCGCCGCAGCACGAAAGCTCGGTGGTCCACGGCGACTACCGGCTCGACAACCTGATCTTCCATAAGACCGAGAACCGCGTGCTCGCGGTGCTCGACTGGGAGCTCTCGACACTCGGCGATCCGATCGCCGATTTCGCCTACCTCATGCTCAACTGGTCGAACCCGACCGACGGCCGAGCGGGGCTGCTCGGGCTCGACCTCGCGGCGCTCGGCCTCCCAACGGTGGACCAGGCGGTCGAGCGCTACGTCGCGCGCACCGGCTACCCGGTGCCGCCGATGGACTGGTACTTCGCCTACAACCTGTTCCGCCTCGCGGGTATCATGCAGGGCATCAAGAAACGCGTGATCGACGGCACCGCGTCCTCCGCGCACGCCAAGCAGATGTCGGAACGGGTCGGCCCCCTCGTCGAGCGCGCCTATCAGTTTGCGCAAGCCGCGGGGCTCGACTAGCAGCCGGGCGCACTATCAACCGATCGGAGCGCCCGCATGTCCGCAGACCTCGAAGCCGCCATCGAAGCCGCGTGGGAGAACCGCGCCGAAGTCGGCCCGCATTCGACCGAAATCCGCGAGCAGGTCGAGGCGGCGATCGAACTGATCGACAGCGGGCAGGCGCGCGTCGCCGAGCCTGACGGCCAAGGCGGCTGGCAGGTCAACCAGTGGCTCAAGAAGGCGGTTCTGCTGAGCTTCCGTCTGCGCGACAACACGGTGATCGAGGGCGCGGTCGGCGCACCCGCCTACGACAAGGTGCCGAGCAAATTCGCCGGGTGGGACGATGCGCGCTTCGCCGCCGCGGGTTTCCGCGTGGTGCCCGGCGCGATCGTGCGCCGCGGCAGCCATATCGGCCGCGGCGTGGTGCTGATGCCGAGTTTCGTCAACATCGGCGCGCACGTCGGCGACGGGACGATGATCGACACCTGGGCCTCGGTCGGCAGTTGCGCGCAAGTGGGGCGCAACTGCCATATCTCGGCCGGCGCCGGGATCGGCGGCGTGCTCGAGCCCTTGCAGGCCAACCCGACTATCATCGGCGACAACTGCTTTATCGGCGCGCGTTCGGAGATCGTCGAGGGGGTGGTCGTCGGCGAAGGTGCGGTGGTCGCGATGGGGGTCTTCGTCACCCAGTCGACCAGGATCGTCGACCGCGCGACCGGCGCGGTCACGCGCGGCGCGATCCCGCCGTATTCGGTGGTCGTTCCGGGCACGCTGCCCGATCCCAAGGGCGGGCCCTCGCTCGCCTGCGCGGTGATCGTCAAGACGGTCGATGCGCAGACCCGCGAAAAGACCGCGATCAACGATCTGCTCCGCGACTGACGGCCGCCGCGGGCAAGAGGAACATTCGCCCTCGCCGAGCGTAAATCGACCAAACGGCCAGGGTCGGCATTTTGCGGGAGACGAACGATGGAACGACGGGGTGACGAGGTTCATGTGAGCGAGACCGAGGCGAGCGGCGGCTCCAAGGAAGGCGTTGTGCGCTGGGTTCTGGTGGTCGGGCTGATCCTCGTGGTCGGCTTCCTTTCGATCATCTGGATCACCGGCGCCTTCACCCAGAGCGAGCGCGAGGAAGAGGCCACCGCGAGCGGCCGGATCGAGGCCGCGCAGCGCGATCTCTCCAACGACAGTGCGGTCGCCGATCGGCTCGACGAGATCGAGGAGGCGCCGGCTGAAGGCGACAGCCCGGCCAACGACCCGGGCCGCATCGAGAACTAGATAACTGGACGGAACCCGACGAGGAGTCGCACGATGCCTGCCAAGTCCAAAGCCCAGCAGAAGGCCGCCGGCGCGGCGCTTTCCGCCAAACGCGGTGACACCAAGGTCTCCGAGCTCAAGGGCGCATCGAAGGACATGTACGATTCGATGAGCGAGAGCGAGCTCGAGGATTTCGCCGAAACCGACCGCAAGGGCCTGCCCGACAAGAAATCGGACGACTGACGCCGCCCCGATTTATTCCGGTACCGGCGTCTCGATCGGCGGCATATCGGCCTGCGCCGCAGCCGTCGCTTCGGCGCCGCGCAGCGCGCGCAGCACATTGCGCATCGAAATCTTCTCCAGGTCTTCCTGGCTGTACCCGCGCCGGGCGAGTTCGACGAACAGCGCGGGATAGCCCGAGACGTCCTCCATTCCGACCGGCCCGCTGGGCATCCCGTCGTAGTCGCCGCCGATACCGATGTAGTCGATCCCCGCCACTTCGCGGATATGGTCGACATGATCGGCCATGTCGAAGACCGTGGCCTGGGGCTCCGGATTGGCGCTTTCCCATTCCGCCAGCGCCGCCGCGAGCTTGTCGGGCTGGCCCTGCCACAGCGCCTCGAGCCGGGCCACTTCGCCCTCGTACCGCGCGTACCACTGGCGCACGTCCTCGCTCAGATAGCCGGGCAGGCCGACGACCATGACCACACCGCCATTCTCGGGCAGGCGGCGCAGGATCGAATCGGGCACGTTGCGCGCGTGGCCGTTCACCGCCCGCGCGCCCGAATGACTGAAGATGACCGGCGCGGTGGAGACGTCGAGCGCGTCGCTCATCGTCGCCTCGCTCACATGGCTCAGATCGACCAGCATCCCGAGCCGGTTCATCTCCCGCACCACGTTCTTGCCGAACTCGGTCAGCCCGTCGTGCACCGGCGCGTCGGTCGCGCTGTCGGCCCAGGACAGCGTCTTCGAGTGAGTCAGCGTCAGGTAGCGCGCGCCGAGCTCGTACATCTGGCGCAGCACCGCGAGGCTCGAGCCGATCGAATGCCCGCCTTCCATCCCTATCAGCGAGGCGATCTTGCCCGCTTCGACCGCCGCCTCGACCTCGTCGGCAGTCCGCGCGAGCGCGAGATCGTCGGGATAGCGGGCGACCAGCCGCTTGGTCACGTCGATCTGCTCGATCGTCGTCTGGACCGCCTCGGGCTCATCGAGCGCTGCGGACACGTAGACCGACCAGAACTGCGCCCCGACCTTGCCCTCGCGCAGCCGGTTGAGATCGGTGTGCATGGCGCGCTGGTCTGGCTCGGCCCCGGTATCGGTCGTATCGACGAAATCGAAATCGCCGATCACATTGCCCTGACGGCCGCGCAACTGACCCGGTACGTCGTTGTGCCCGTCGAACACCGGCGCGGCTTCGAGCGCGGCCTGAGCCACCTGTTCGGGAGACTGCGCGAAGCTGGCCGACGCGAGCAGCAGCGCCGAGGCGGAAATCAGGTACGAAAGTTTCATTGCGATCCCCCGAGTTTATCGGCGAGCGCCATCGCGGCCGCCGGTGCGCGTTCCTTCGCGCCATTGATCATGAAGGCGAAGACATCGCCGCCCTGCCCGCGACTATCTGCACGCTCGCCTGCGTGTGGCAACCCCTCCGGCGCGTGGCCTGCCGCCCACGATCGGCACATGCCCGCAATCCGCTCGAGCCCTTCCTCGTCGTATCCCGTCGGGCACTCGGAGCGCATCTTCTGGCAGCGCAGATAGGCGAAATCGGCGGTGCGGTCGGCGATCTCGGCGCGCCCATCGTCCTCCGACCAGACGATCGCGACCCCGGCATTGCGTGCGAGATCGACGAATTCGGCGCAGGCGAAACTTTCGTGCCCCGCTTCGACGGCGTGACGCAGCGCCGATCCCTCGTGCGTGGCGGGCAGCAGCGCGAGAAAGGCGCGGATTTCGTCCGCATCGAAGCGCTTGGTCTTGGCCAGCTGCCACAGGATCGGACCCAGCTTGTCGCCCAGTTCGACGATTCCCTGACCGACGAACTTTTCGACCGATTCGCCGGCCTGGGTCAGATCCTTGCGGTTGGTGACGTAGCGCGAGCCCTTGAGCGCGAAGACGAAGCCTTCGGGCGTCTCGTCGCGCCACTTGGCGAAACTCTCGGGCTTCTGCAGCCGGTAGAAGGTACCGTTGATCTCGATTGCGCCGAGGCGTTCGGCGGCATAGGAAAGCTCGTCGGCCTGGCGCAGCCCCTCGGGATAGAACGCGCCCCCGCGCCATTCGGGGTAAGTCCATCCGCCGATGCCTGTTCGGATCGTCATTGCCGCCCTATGCCATGGCGGATGCGACGAACCAACCTCGTGCCGGCCGCTCCCGTTATGAAAGGCTTTCGATGAGCTGGCGCGCCATCATGCGCTGGCTGCTCGCGGTGTTCTATGCCTTTGCCGGCTACAAACACCTGACCGATCCCGGACCATTCCTGACGATCATGCCCATCTGGGCGCCCGCGCACGATGCGATCGTATTGTGGACGGGTGTGGCTGAGATTCTCGGCGCCATGGGACTGACGCAGCCCTGGTCGGCCAAGCTCAGGCGTGCCGCCGGAATTGGCCTCGCGAGCTATGCGGTGTGCGTGTTTCCCGCAAACATCAATCACTTCGCCATGGATATGGCGCGCGCCGAGGGCGGCTGGGGCCTCGCCTATCACGTGCCCCGCATGTTCGCGCAGCCACTGCTGGTGTGGCTCGCGCTATGGGCCGGCGGCGTCACGGACTGGCCGTTCCGCCGCCGGAAATCCCTTAGCTGAGGTGCTTGGACACCGCGGCGGTCATCTTGAACATCGAGATCTGATCTTTCCCAATCACCGCGCCGAGCTTGGCGTCGGGATTGATCATCCGCTTGTCCTTCGAATCCTGCAGGCTGTTGGCCTTGATGTAGTCCCACACCTTCGAGGTGACCTGGGCACGGGTCATCGGCCCCTTGCCCACGACGTTCTCGAGGTCCGGTGAAACAGTCACCGGCTTTTGCAGCGCATTGTTCTTGCCAGCCATTTTTAGTTCCTTTCCTGGTCTTGACGTGTTGTTGTTAAACGAAATCGTTGCCCAAAGCGCCTTCCTCGGCATCCTCCGGCTGGCGCTTGTATGTTCCCGTCAGCACGGCGGTCGCGACGACGTGGTCCTTCATTGCCGCGACCAGCTCCTCACGGCCCGCACCGGGCATCAGCGTGAGCGGCAGGTCGAGCGCGAAGAGCTGGAAAACGTAGCGGTGCGCGCCATCCTCGCGCGGCGGTTCCGGCAGGAGCCACTCGGAATTGCGATGCGCGTTCTTGCCGACGCGCGGCGGCGTCTCACCTTCGAGCAGCTTGGCGCGTTGCGCGGGAAGACCCCAGACGAGCCAGTGGCACACGGGCTCGTCGCCGGGCGCGTCGGCATCCTCGACCACCAGCACCAGTTCCATCGCACCGGGCGGCGGCGCGGTCCACTCGAGCGGCGGCGCGACGGCATCGTCCTCGTCGGCCGTGAAGCATGGATCGAGCTCGTCGCCGTCGGCGAACGCGGGGCTCGACAGCGCGAAACCGCCCCGGCCCATGCCGCGCTCGTCGCCAAGGCCCGCAACGACCAATCGTCCATCACCCGGACCCGAGCCCTTGAGCGCTCCGGCAAGCCAGGAAGGGACAGTATCGGGCATTCGAACTCCTGTGGTTTCTGGCCAGGCAATCTAGGGGCAACCGCGGTCTCTCGCGAGGGCGACGCGGGGCAAATGGAGGGTTTTCCACCGATGAGACGCCTTTTGGGCGCCGATTTATCGCTGAAATCAGGTATTTTCACCGGGTTCGGGCCATCCGCCTTGCCCGGACCGCGCACCGAAGGCATCTTCGGGGCCGCCGGAACGACGGATTCTCGGCGAGTAAGTTTGGGTCGGGGGGGAGTAATATGGGTATCGGTCGCACGCCGCTCAGCATCGTTTTGGCGGGGTCTCTTGCCGCATGCGGAGGTGGAGGCGGAGGCAATTCCGGCGATGGTGGCGGTCCGATCGGCGGCACACCCACGCCCACGCCGCCGAGCTCCTCGGCCTGTTCGGTGTCGGCACGGCAGGACTTCGTGCGCGCGGTGCTCAACGAATGGTATCTGTTCCCCGACTTGCTCGACACCACCGTCGACAAGGGCAACTTCAACGATGTCCAAAGCTATATCGACGCGCTGGTAGCGCCCGCGCGCGCGCAATCGAAGGACCGCTTCTTCACCTACATCACCTCGATCGAGGAGGAGAACGCGTTCTTCAATTCGGGATCCAGCGCCGGTTTCGGCATCCGCCTGGGTTACGATACCGGCGCGAACCGCGTGTTCGTGATCGAGGGGCTGGAGGGTGGCCCGGGTCTACCGCAGGGCCTTGATCGCGGGGTCGAACTCCTGTCGGTCGGCCCCAACGCATCCTCGCTCCAGACGATCTCGTCGTTGATGGCCTCGGGCGGGACTCAGGCGGTTATCAATGCGCTCGGGCCGTCCGACCCGGGTGTCCAGCGCGTGTTCCGTATCCGAGAGGTCGGCGGCGCCGAGCGCCAGATCACGGTCACCAAGGCCGAATTCGATCTCGATCCGATCTCCGACCGCTACGGCGCCAAGATCATCGACGACGGCGGGAAGAAGGTCGGTTACGTCAACCTGCGCACCTTCATCGACACCGCCGAACCCGACTTGCGCGCAGCGTTCGACGATTTCCGCCAGCAGGGCGTGACCGAAGTGATCGTCGACTTCCGCTACAACGGCGGCGGGCTCGTCCGCATCGCCGAACTGATGGGCGACCTCATGGGTCGCAACTACGCCGGACAGGTGTTCAGCTACACGGCGTATCGACCTTCCAAATCGAACGAGAACGAAACCGACCTGTTCGGCACGCAAGCGCAGGCGATCACCGCGACCAAGATCGCGTTCATCGGCACGGGCGGCACTGCCTCGGCAAGCGAGCTCGTCACCAATGCGTTCATTCCCTACCTCGACACCGACATGGCGCTGGTCGGGACCAACACCTTCGGCAAACCCGTCGGCCAGTTCGGGTTCGATAAGAAGGAGTGCGACGACCGGCTGCGCGCGGTCACGTTCAAGACCGAGAACGCGGATCGGCAGGGCGAATACTTCACCGGGCTCGCGAGCGTGGTACCCGTCACCTGTCGCGCGGACGACGATATCTTCACCCAGCTGGGCGATCCGAACGAAGCCTCGGTGGCGCAGGCGCTTGCGTTTCTGCGCGGCGGCGCGAGTGTGTGCAGCCCGATCAGCGGCCGCGACGCCACCGCGATGCGGCGCGATCCGACCAGCCGCGCGATCACCTCGCGCCGCGAACTGCTCCAGCCGATGACCCCGACCCCCGCGCAGCGCGAGGTGCCCGGACTGTTCTAGGAGACGCCGCCAATGCCGCGCGCCTACACCACCTTCGCCGAGTTCTGGCCGTTCTACCTGCGCGAGCATTCGAGGCCGCGAACCCGCGCGCTGCACTACATCGGAACGTCGCTGGTGGTGGCGATCGCGATGTTTGCCGTCGCGACCGGGCGCTACTGGTGGCTGCTGGCGCTCCCGGTGGCGGGATATTTCTTCGCCTGGGTCGCGCACTTCGCGGTCGAAAAGAACCGGCCCGCCACCTTCACTTATCCGCTGTGGAGCCTCGCGGCCGACTTCAGGATGTGGTGGCTGTGGCTGACCAGGCGGATCGGGCCCGAGCTCGAAGCCGCCGGCGTCAGGGGTGCTTCGGCCCGCTGAACGGCGTGCGTTCGGTCCAGGCGCAGCCGTTGCGCTGCTCTGGGCCGATCTTCAGCGTTACCGTGAACGGGTAGGTTCGGTCGCTCATCCCGTCCGAGCATTCGCCCGGCGTCACTGTCATGTCGAACGTCTTCCCGTCGAGCGTGCCCGAGAACCCGAGCCCGTTGTTACCGGCGAAGCGCTCGACCGCGATGGTCGTCCCATCCTGGTTCTCGGGCGTCGAGTAAGTCAGCGAGCCGGTTGCCGCCTCGCCGCCCCAGAACGGCTCGGTGCCGACGAACTTGATCGTCTCCTTCGGCCCGATGGCGGAGAATGCCTCGCCCGGGCTCTCGCGCGTGGTACCCGCGGGCCCTTCCGGCCCGGACTGGCATGCGGCGAGGGCGAAAAGCGCGGATGCGGCGATGATGCGGGGGCTGATCATGGCCCGCGTGTTACGATTTTCCGCGTGCGAAGGCCAGCGCGCGGAACCGCCTTCCGATCGGCGGATTGACGCAGGAGACCCGAAGAAATGAGGATTCACATTATGACGACCATTGCCCGCTACGCCATACTCCCGCTCGCCTGCGCCGCGCTCGCGGCCTGCGATTCGCAAGCCGAGCGCGAGGAGGACGCGATCGAAGACCGGGTCGAGCAGCAAGCGGAAGCAAGCGCGGTGGCCGCAGGCGGCGCGATCGCGGCGCTCGGGTTGACCGAAGCGCAATTGCTCGATGCCGAAATCGTCGCGGCCGACGGCACCGATCTCGGCGACGTCGAGCAGGTTCGGCGCAGTTCGGGTGGCGCGGTAGATGGCCTGCTGATCGAGGTGGAGGACAGCAATCCCGACCGCTATGTTGTGGTTCCGCTCGACGGCCTCACGACCAGGGCGGCCGGCGACGACATCGATCTTCAGGCGACGATGACCGCCGCCGATATCGAAGCGCTTCCGGACGCCAAGATGACGCCCGCCGGCGGTGCCCCGGCAGCCGAGCCGATCCCGGCGCAGTAAGCCCCGCGCCGCAACGCAGCGATCAGGCCGCGTTTTCGTCGTCGAAGGCTTGTTCGGCGCGGCGTGCGGCCTTTTCGTGCTCGACCTTGGCGCGCTCGACCGCGACTGCGCGCGCCTGGTTGGCCAGCGCACGCCAGGTCGCTTCGGACCGCAAGGCCCGCATGCGCACGTTGTCCAGCACCGCGGCTCGCGCCTCGGCGGCGGATTCGCGGGCGCGCGCGTCGTAGAATTCGAAAGTCTGGCTCATCGCGTCCGCTCCTGAGACGCCGCCCCGCCGGGCGCGCCACCGTTGAGGGCGCGCGCCCGGCCGAGCGGGATCATTCAGTCGGCCGCCGAAAGGTTGATGGCGCTTTCCTTGCCGTTGCGGCCCTGCTCGACGTCGTAGTTGAGGCGCTGGTCCTTATCGAGGGACTGCATGCCCGCCGCCTGCACGGCGGTGATGTGGACGAAGCTGTCGGCCGAGCCGTCGTCGGGCTGGATGAAGCCGTAGCCCTTGTCGGCGTTGAAGAACTTTACGGTGCCAGTCTTGGCCATGAGTGTTTCCTTTCAAGAAACGATCTTGCCTCCGCGCAACATGCGTGAAGGTCGTGCGTCGGGTCGTCAGATGAAAGGAAGTCGCCGTCTGGTTTGCGCCGGGGCTCCGTCCACGAGGGAGGGAGCAAGCGGCGGTCGTCAAAAGCCGAAGTCCGTCGCAAATTTCGACGTCAGCCCGGCGCATGTAGCACGCCTTCGGCCGAAAGCCTAATCGCGGCCACTCCGCCGGGCGCCATCCTCGCCCTCGGCCAGCTTGCGGACCATCCGCACCGGGCAGCTTCGGGTGCCGAGCGCGGTGTCGGGAACGATGAGATCGACATCGAGGCCATCGCAGATCATGCCCGGGATTCGCTGATCGAGCCCGATGCGCCAGGTGAAATCGAGATCGGGGCAGCCGCCGAACGTCTCGAACAGGTAGGTGTCGTTCGCGCCGACATCGATATAGACCTGCTCGGCCCCGTTCGCGCTGTCGGGCGCCTCGCGGAAGCCGCTGACCATGCGCGGCGAGAAGCAGCTTCGCCCCTCGGAAGCGGCCGGCCTGTCGGACCAACCTGCGCCGTCCTCCATTGGGGCGCAGGCGGCGAGCGACAGGCCAAGGGCGGCGAGCGCGGCGACGGGTCTGGTCATGATGCTTCCTCCTGCCGGTTCAATGGCCAGACGGCGCCAGGCGTTCCGAGCCTCAGCCGCGCCCGAGCAGGTCGTCGGTCACCTCCAGCAGCAGCAGCGGTTCGTCGGCGGCGTCGGCCACGGCATCGACGAAGGCGCGGCGGGTCGCGGGTTCGTCGTAGGCCATCTTCGCGTCGAACGCCGCCTGCCAGGTCGCGCGGTCGGGCCATTCGGCCACGCCGACGAAGCGCTCCTCCCGCTCGTCCCAATG
>CAMPIA010000014.1 GCA_946886175.1 uncultured Altererythrobacter sp. | reverse complement strand
AGAAGCAGATCGTGACCGATTCGGTCAGCACCGACGTGTTCTCGAACATCGATCTGGTGGCCTCGGGCAACCGGGCGATCTTCGCCCAGGGCCTCGCCACGCAGGTCGGCGGGCTGCTCGGGCTCGGACGCCCGGCGACGCAGGCCGAAATCGGCGCCTTCGCAGGGGCGAACCCCGCCGGCTTCGGACAGGTTGCGGCCGGGGTGCAAGCCTTCGCCGACGCGAACGACACCAACGCGGCTGTCAATCCGCTGCTGGCGCTCACCCCGTTCCAGTTCCTGCCGCCGCTGCAGAACTGCCCCAATGCGGTGGAGGATTGCGCGACCGACGACGACGACTGGAGCTACAACGTCCGCGTGGCGTACGAACTGACGCCGACGCTCAACGTCTATGCGACCTGGGCGACCGGCTACAAGGCGCCCAGCTTCAACCTGTCGCGCGACAGCCGTCCGTTGCCGGCCGACTTCGCCGCGCTGGTCGCCTCGGGCGATGCGGTGACCAACCTGCGTCCGGGCACCCGCTTCGCCGACGCCGAGAACTCGGAAGTCTATGAGGTCGGGATCAAGGGCGGCTGGGATCGCGCGTCGGCGAACCTGACCTTCTTCCGGCAGTCGATCGAAGATTTCCAGGCGAACACTTTCACCGGAACGTCTTTCATCCTGTCGAATGCCGGCAAGCAGGAAACCTTCGGTATCGAATTCGACGGGCAGTTCAGGGCCAGCGACGCGCTCACCCTGAGCCTGGCGATGACCTATCTCGACGCCGAGTACGACAACTTCACCGATTCGCCGGTGGGCGACCTTTCGGGTGAAGAGGTTGCCGGCGTTCCGGAGATGTCGGCGGTGTTCGGCGCGCAATACGACAAGGAGATCAACGCCAACGGCGACCGGATCATCCTGCGCGGCGACTTTTCCTATCAGTCGCCGGTGCAGGTGATTGCCGGGCTCACCAACTTCATCGTGGTCGATCCGGCGACCGGCGAGCGCGACTTCGGCCCGGCGCGCGATGCCGCACGGAACTTCCGCCGCGAAGTGAACAGCCTCAACGCCTCTCTCACCTATGCCTTCGACATGGGCCTGGAGCTAAGCGTGTGGGGACGAAACCTGCTCGACGATCGCTACATCACCACGGTGTTCCCGGCGGTGGCGCAGGGGCGGGCGGTTTCGGGCTACCCGAACCAGCCGCGGACCTATGGCGTGACCGGGCGCTTCCGTTTCTGACGCCCGACGACATCGGAGAATGGGAAGGGGAGCTTCGGGCTCCCCTTCTTTTTGCCTGCCGTCAGAGCGCCCGCAGCGCCTGCGCTGGTTTGGCCCGCAGCAACGGCAGCGAGCCGGCGAGCGCGAAGCCGAGCACCACCGCCAGCCCCGCGCCGAGCACCGCGAGCATCGCGCCCCAGTCGGGCAGCCAGTCGAACTCGAACAGCTGGGTGATGACCAGCCACGCCAGCCCGCTGCCCAGCGCGAAGGCGACCGCCGCCAGCGCGAGCGTCAGCAGGCCGTACTCGATCAGCTGCATCGTCAGCACTTGCCGCCGGCTCGCGCCGAGCACGCGCAGGACCACGGTGTCGTAGGTCCGCGCCGCGCGTGCCGCGGCGATCGCGCCGATCAGCACCGCGAGCCCGGCGAGCACCGCGACCGAGGCCGCGGCGAAAGTCGCGAGGCCGACCTGGCCGAGGATCGTGCGCGCCTGCGCGAGGACCTGGCCGATCTCGATCACCGAGCTGGAGGGGAACTCGCGCACCAGACTGCGCAGCAGCGGGCCGGTGGCCGCGCCGCCGGGCAAGTCGATCGTCGCGGCAAGGTTGTGCGGCGCGTCGGCCAGCACGTTGGGGCTGAACACGAAGACGTAGTTGAAACCCATGCTCTCCCAGTCGATCCGCCGCAGGTTGGCGACCCGCGCGGTGCGCTCGACCCCGAGCACGCTCACGGTGACATAGTCGCCGATCCCGATCCCGGCCGCGTCCGCCAGCTCTTCGTCGATCGAGACGAGGTTTTCGCCCGCCCACATCGGGCCCCACCATTCGCCTTCGACCACCGTGTTGCCCGGCGGGACGGCGTCGGCATACGTCAGCCCGCGCTCGCCGCGTAGGGCCCAGGCGCCCTCGGGAATGTCCTCGAGATCGGCGACGCGGGTCATGGCATCCTTCGGGCCGTAGGCGAGCACCGCGCCGCGCAGCGCGGGCACCGTGCGGATATCCGCCGCGGGCTGCCCCTCGTGGACGAGCGCCTCGAACGCGGCGACCCGGTCGCGCGGAATGTCGAGCACGAAGTAGTCGGGCGCCTGCGCCGGGACGCGGCGCTCGATATTGCCGCCGATCGCGGTCTGGATGCCCGCGAGCAGCACGAAGGCCGAGAGGCCGAAGCCGAGCGCGGTGACCAGCGCGCCGGTCGAGGAGCCGGGGCGGTGGAGGTTGGCGATCGCGTTGCGCACCAGGGGGTTGGCGGGGCGCGGCAGGCGCGCGGCGGCCGCGCGGATCGCATGTCCGAGCAATGCGAGCAGCCCCAGCGTCGCCGCCGCGCCGAGCAGGAACAGCGCCGCCAAACCGGGATCGCGCGAGGTCAGGAGCACCAGCGCGACGATCCCCGCCAGCCCCGCCAGCACCCAGCGCATGGCCGTGCGGTCGCCCAGCAGCGGTGCGACCCGCGCGCGCATCAGCGCCATCGCCGGAAACCGGCGTGCGCGCAGAAGTGGCGTAGCGGCGAAGACCAGCGCGACCAGCAGGCCGTATCCCGCGGCGAGCAGCAGCGCACCCGGCGCGAACACGAATCCGCCCTCGACCGGTAGCAGCCCATCGAGCGCGGCGGCCAGCAGCGGAGTGACCAGCAGGCCCGCGGCAAGGCCGAGCACGCTGCCGACGAGCGCGGCCGCGCCGATCTGCAAGGCGTAGATGCGCACGACGTCGCCGCTGGTCGCGCCGAGCACCTTGAGCGTGGCGATGCTGCTGCGGCGCGCCTCGAGATACGAGGTCACCCCGCCGCCGATCCCGATCCCGGCGATCACCAGCGCGGCGAGGCCGACGAGCGTGAGAAACTCGCCCATGCGCCCGACGAAGCGATCCGCGCCGGGCGAGGCGCGGTCGCGGGTGCGGAAATCGAACCCGGCCTTGGGGAACCGCTCCGCGAGCGCCTCCTCGACCGCTTCGGGATCGCGGTCGGGCTCGAACGCGACGCGGTACTTGCTCTGATACATCGCGCCCGGAGCGATCAGTCCGGCGCGCTGGGGCAGGGCGACGTCGACGATCACCGTGGGGCCGAGCTGGAAGCCTTCGGAGAGCCGGTCGGGTTCGTCGGCGATGATCCCCGCGGCGGTCAGTTCCTGGGTGCCGATGCGGAAGCGCGCGCCCACCTCGATCCCGAGCCGGTCGATCGCGCCCTGTGCCAGCCATGCCTCGCCCGGCGCGGGCGCGCCGACGGTGCGGCCGTCGGTGAGCGTGAGCGTGCCGTAGAGCGGCCAGGCCCGGTCGACCGCCTTCAGCTCGATCGGTGCGGCGTTGTCCCCCGCGGTGGCCATCGCCTGAAGCCGCGTGCCGCCCGAGATGCGGCCGTATTCGGCGAGTGCGGCCTTCTCTTCGGGCAGGAGGTCGCGCTGCCACACCTCGATTTCGAGATCGCCGCCGAGCAGCACTTGTCCGCGATCGGCGAGTTCGCCCTCGATCGCCCCGGTCAGCGTGCCGATCGCGGCGAGCGCGCCGGTGCCGAGGAACAGGCACACCAGCAGCAGCCGCAGCCCCTGGAACCGCGCATTGAGATCGCGCCGCGCGATCCGCCAGGCGGTGGACCAGGTCATGCGGCGGCTCGAGTTTGGATTTGACGCGGAGACGCGTTCTTCCAGACGGGCTTTCGACTACGGGCCTGCGGCCCTTCGCTCGATCCCTCCTCAGGGTGAGCGGATTTGTAACTGTCCCGCTGATCCTGAGGAGCAGCTGAGGAGCCGCGTCTCGAAGGGCGCTCACCCACGGCGGTCGCTCGCGATGCGGCCATCGGCCAAGGTCACCACGCGCTCGCAGCGTTCGGCGAGTTCGGGATCGTGGGTGATGACCAGCAGGGTCGCCCCGGTTTCGGCGCGGCGGGCGAAGAGGAGGTCGATGATCCCGTGCCCGGTCGCGACGTCGAGGTTGCCGGTCGGCTCGTCGGCGAAGATCAGCGAGGGGCGCGGGGCGATCGCGCGGGCGATGGCGACGCGCTGCTGCTCGCCACCCGAAAGCTGCTGCGGGTAATGATCGAGCCGGTGGCCGAGGCCGACTGCCTCGAGCTCGGTCTGCGCGCGCGCGCGCACGCCGCTTTCGTTCGCGAGTTCGAGCGGGGTGGCGACGTTTTCCAGCGCGGTCATCGTCGGCAGGAGGTGAAACGCCTGGAGGACGATGCCGATATGTCCGCGCCGCGCGAGGGCCAGCGCGTCTTCGCCCATGGCCGCGAAATCCTGTCCGGCGACCAGCAACGAGCCGCCGCTCGCGCGCTCGAGCCCCGAAAGCACGGCCATCAGCGAGCTCTTGCCCGAGCCGGACGGGCCCAGCAGCGCGAGCACTTCGCCGTGCGCGACCTCGAGGTCAATCCCGCGCAGGATCTCCACCGGTGCGCCGGTCTGGCCGAGGGTAAGGGTGAGGTTGCGCGCGGAAATCGCGAGAGAGGGGTTTGTCACCGGTCGGCGATGGCATAGGCAGGCGCGCCGAACAAGGAGCCTTGCCGATGCGTCTCGTCCTTCCGTCGATTGTCCTGATCCTCGCGCTGGCCGGATGCGGCAGTCCCGCGCCCGAAAGCGAACGGGCGGCCGAGCCCGCGCCGAGCGAAACGGACGCGGCCGACGCGGCGCCGGTCGCTGGGCCCGAACAGCGGATCGTCGCCTTCGGAAACAGCCTGTTCGCGGGCTACAACCTCGAGGACGGCGAGAGCTACCCGGCGCAGCTCGAGGACGCATTGCGCGCGCGGGGTATCGATGCGCGGGTGGCCAACGCGGGCGTTTCGGGCGACACGACCGCGGCGGGGCTTCAGCGCCTCGCCTTCACGCTCGACGCGCAGGAGCGCGCCCCCGATCTCGTCATTCTCGAACTCGGCGGCAACGACCTGCTGCGCGGGTTGTCGCCCGACGAGACGAAGGCGAATCTGGCGGCGATGCTCGACATTCTGGCCGAGCGCGAAATTCCGGTCCTGCTGATGGGCATGCGCTCGCCGCCCAATTACGGGCCCGAGTTCCAGGCCGCATTCGACGCGCTCTATCCGGCGCTGGCGAAGGAATATGGAGTGGAACTGGTGCCGTTTTTCCTCGCGTCCATCTACGATCGGCCGCAGCTGATCCAGGCCGATCGGATTCATCCGACCGCCGGCGGGATCGAGACGCTGGTCGGCGCGACCGTGGACGAGGTGGTGGAAGCGTTGCCGGAAGACAGCGCGGACGAAATGTAGCGCGAGCCCCCTGCCCTTCGGCGCCGCCTTTGGCGTCGCTCGGGATAAACTACGAGCGGGGGCTCACACCTTGACCACCTCCCCGCCCGAAACCTCCCACATCGCCGCCTCGCCTTCGATCCCGGCGAAGGGCGCGCGTTCGGTGCCGGTCAGCCAGACTTGCGCGCCGCCGGTGCGCAGCCGCGCGAACAGCGCTTCGCGGCGCAGCGGATCGAGGTGGGCGGCGACCTCGTCGAGCAGCAGCAGCCCCGGCCGGCCCTTCGCCGCGAGCTCGGCGTGCGCGAGGGTGATCGCGATCAACATCGCCTTCTGCTCGCCGGTCGAGCACAGCGCGGCGGGAGCGTGCTTGCCCGCCATCACGACCTCGAGATCGTCGCGATGCGGACCGACGAGCGTGCGCGCCGCCTGGCGGTCGCGGCGGCGGCCTTCGCGCAAGGTGGCGGCAAGCTCGGCCTCCCCGGACGGACCGCCGGCGGCGTAGGCGAGGGCGGGGCGGGCAAAGGGTTCGTCGGGCAGTTCGGCCAGCGCGGCGGCCACCGCCGCGATCGTTCGCGCGCGCCCCTGCGCGAGCGCGCTGCCATATTGCGCGAGGTGGCGCTCGACCCCGTCGAGCCAGGCCGGATCAGGGGCCACGTCATCGGCGAGCAGGCGGTTGCGTTCGCGCAGCGCGGCCTCGTAGCGAGTGGCGTTGCGCGCGTGGCCCGGATCGAGCGCGAGCGCCATGCGGTCGACGAAGCGCCGCCGGTCGCCCGCGCTTTCGGCGAACAGCCGGTCCATCGCCGGCGTCAGCCAGCTCACCGCGAGCCATTCGCCGAGGCTCGAAGCGCTGGCCTCCGCGCCGTTGACCTGCACCAGCCGCCGCGCGGGCCGCTCGGCGCGCGCGAACGTGCCGAGCCGCACCGGCTCGCCTGCGATCAGCGAAGCGCCGACCGCGAAGCCGCCCGCGCCATCACTGCGCGCAAGCTGGCCGAGTTGCACCCGGCGCAGCCCGCGACCCGGCGCGAACAACGAGAGCGCCTCGAGCACGTTGGTCTTGCCCGCGCCGTTCTCGCCGGTCAGCAGGTTGAGCTTCGCCGTCCCCGACAGCTCGCTGCGCACGTGATTGCGGAAGTCGGCAAGGGTGATCTGGTCGAGCGCCATCGGAGCGGGCGCGATAGCTGGCGCGGGATTGCGAAGCCACGGGAATCTCCCCATCCCGACATGTGGGGAAAATCCCCAACCTTTCGTATCGATGAACGGAGCTCATGAGCCGCGCGGACACAAGAATGGCGGAACTCCGCCGTTTTTCGAAACTGGCACACCGTGTGCAAAGCATTCTGTGTCCGCGGGATCGTCCTTCGGACAAGATCAAAGGAAGGGAAACTTACCATGCAAGCGTTCAACGAAATGAGCAGCCGCGTTCTCGCCGCCGTCTCCGCCTTCGCCTTCTCGGCCGTGTTCCTCGCCGCCGCGATCGTCCCCGCCAGCCCGGCCGGTATCCTGGCATGAGCCAGCTGGACCGCAACCGCCACGCCGTCACGCCGAGCCGCAGCTTCCGCCTCGCAAAGGCCGATGGCAAGCTGCTCGGCGTCTGCGGGGGGATCGCCAACTACTTCGGGATCAACGCCACCTGGGTCCGCGTCGGCTTCGTCGCCGGCACCGTGATCGGGTTCGGCTCGCTGATCCTGGTTTACCTCGCGATCGCGCTGATCGCCGACTGAAGGGACGCGGGGCAATCCGCGTCCCTTTCGCTCACATCGCCGAAATCCCGCCGTCGAGCTTGATCTCGGCCCCGGTCATGAAGCGGCTTTCGTCGCTCGCCAGATAGACCACCGCGTTGGCGATATCGTCGGGCTCGCCGACGAACCCCAGCGGAACCTGCCGCGCCAGCTTCTCCAGCAAAACCGCCTTGTCGAGATTGTGATGCCGCGCCGTCCCGTCGAGGATCGGCGTGTCGACGAACGTGGGATGCACCGAATTGCAGCGGATGCCCATGTTGTTCTTCGCGCAGTGCAGCGCGATCGACTTGGTCAGCATCCACACCGCCGCCTTGCTCGAATTGTAGGCCGGCATCGTGTCGCTGGCGATCAGCCCGGCGATGGACGAGATGTTGACGATCGAGCCCGGCGCGTGCTCGCGCATCAGCGGCAGCGCCTTCTGGCAGCCGTGGAAGATCGAATCGACGTTGACCGCGAAGCAGCGCTTCCAGTCCTCGAACCCGCAGGTCTCGATATTGCC
This sequence comes from uncultured Altererythrobacter sp., assembly GCA_946886175.1. The sequence continues at coordinate 6,408 of CAMPIA010000014.1, read as the reverse complement.
GCCGACGCCGATCCCGGCGTTGTTGACCAGCACGTTGAGCCCGCCGAGGTGTTCGCGCGCGGCCTCGACCGCCGCCTCCCAATCGCCGGCGTTGGTGACGTCGTGTTCGAACGCGAACGCGGTGCCGCTGCCGAAGCGGTGGTTGATCGCCTCGGCCGTGGTGGCCGCGCCGCCGCCGTTGACGTCGGTGCAGAGCACGCGCGCGCCTTCCTCCGCCAGCCGCCGCGCATGCGCCGCGCCGAGGCCCTGCGCCGCGCCGGTTATCAGCGCCAGCTTACCCGCACACCTGCCCGCCATATCAATCCTCCCCGATGAAGCCGGCCGCCAGCAGCAGGGCGATCCGCACATCGACGGCATGGCCGAGCGCGCGCCGCTGCGCAACGAATTCGGCGAGATCGGCGAGCGCGACACGGTGCACGGTGATGTCCTCGCTGTCGGTGCCGCCGCCATCGCCGATTTTCGCGAGGCCGCGCGCGCGCAGCAGCGTGAAGCTCTCGCTGACCATGCCGGGCGAGGACTGGAACTCGCCCAGATCCTCCATTCGCGCCGCGGTGTAGCCGGTTTCTTCCTCGAGCTCGCGGACGGCGGCGGCTTCGGCCACCTCGTCCTCGCAGCCGTCGTCGTCGCCGATCAGGCCCGCGGGCAGCTCGAGGCAGACCCGGCCCAGCGGAACGCGATATTGCTCGACCAGCAGGACATGCCCGTCCTCCACCGCGAGAATCACCGCCGCGCGAATGCCGCGTGCGCGCGAGACGTATTCCCACCGTCCGCGGGTCTTGGCGACGATATACTTGCCCTGCCAGACGACCTGTTCGGGTTCGTCCCGATCCGCCGTCATACCTCGATCAGCCGGTCGGGCAGCTCGTTCCGGTCGTCGTCGGCGCGCGGGAAATGCTGGGCGAGCACCTGGGCGACGTCGCGCACGCCCGCGGCCATCCCTTCGGCGATGCGGCCCTGTTTGATCTCGGCGAGCATGTCCGCCATCGCCGCGCCCCAGACTTCGGCCGGGACTTTCTCGGCGATCGGCCGGTCGGCGACGATCTCCGCGCGGTGCTCGCGCATCGAGAGATAGATCAGTACCCCGGTGCGCCCGTGCGTGCGCCGCTCGGCGCCGACCTTGAACAGCGCCACCGCCCGGTCATGGGTCCGCGCGCTCTTCACCGGGCCGGGGACGAGCGCGAACTTGAGCGGCTGCCACAGCTGGATCGCCCACACGGCGGCGAAGGCGATCAGGCCGAACGCGGTCAGCATCGCGAACAATTCCCCTGGCGTCCATTCGTGCGTCCAGCCGCCCAGCAACGCGTCGAGCCTGGCGAGGAAGAAACCGGGCAGGAGCGCGACCACGCTCATCGCGGTGAACGCGGCGGCGATCGCCCATAGCAGCGCGATGTCGGTGTAGCCGTCCGAACGGTCGGCGAGCACGGTGACGATCTCGCCCGAGGTTTCGAGCTCGGCCGCGGCGACCGCGTCGGTGACGATCTTGTGCTGATCGTCTGTCAGATATGCCATCGCTTACCACCCCCCGGAGGCGCCGCCGCCTCCGAAACTGCCGCCGCCGCCCGAAAAGCCGCCGAACCCGCCGCCGCCGCCGCCGCCGAATCCGCCGCCGCCGCCCCAGTCGTTGTCGGACAGGCTGCTGGCCACGCCCCATAGCGCGATGGTGCCCAAGGTGTCGCCCACACCGTTGCCGCGATAGCGCCGCCGGCGCCCGCGTCCCAGCATCGGGAGGACGAAGGCGAAGAACATGAACCCGATCCAGATCAGCGCGCCGAAGGGGAAGCCGCCGTCGCTCTCGCGGGCCTGCTCGGCCTGTGCGGCAACCTGCGCCGCTTCCTCGGGCGGCAGTTCGAGCTGGTCGATGATGCGATCGGCCGCCATTGCGATCCCGCCCGAATAGTCGCCCTCGCGGAAATACGGCTTCATCGCCTCGATATATTCGAATGCGAGCCCGTCGGGGATCACCCCTTCGAGCCCGTAACCGACCTCGATCCGCATCCGCTTCTCGTTGGGCGCGACGATCAGGATGATCCCGTCGTTGTTCTCCGCATCGCCCAGGCCCCATTCGCGGCCGAGGCGGTAGCCGTAGTCGGCGATGTCGTAGCCTTGCAGGTCGGGGATCGTCGCGATCACGAACTGCCGCTGGCTGCGCTGCTCGAACGCGGCGAGCTCCTGCGTCAGCCGGGCCTCAGTCGCGTCGTCGATCACGTTCGCCGCATCGACCACCGGGGCCGTCCCACGCTCGGGGAAATCCTGCGCGGCGGCGGGCAGGGCGAACCCGAGCGCCGCCGCGAGGATCAGGAGCAGGCGAGCGACGGCACGCATCGCGCTTGTCGGCCGGTGGATCAATTGTTCGCCGCTGCGGCGGGCTGCTCGGCGGTGTTGTCGTTCGCTCCGGTGCTCTGGGTGGCGGCATCGGCACCGACGCCCATGTCGAGCGTGGGCGCGACTTCTGCACCGGGCGTCACGGCCTCGTAAGGCACCATCGGCTCGGCGCCGTGGATGATGTTCGCGCCGATCGTGTCGGGGAAGGTGCGGATCGTGGTGTTATACTGGCGCACCGCCTCGTTGTAGTCGCGCAGCGCCACCCGGATGCGGTTTTCCTGCCCCTCGATCTGGGTCATGAAGCGGCCGAAATTTTCCTGGCTGCGCAGTTCGGGATAGCGCTCGACCGACACCAGCAGCCGGCTCAAGGCGCCGCCCAGCGTGTTCTGCGCCTGCTGATACTGCGCCATCGCGGCGGGATCGGAGAGATCGTCACCGTCGACCTGAATCTCGGGGCGGGTGGCCGAGGCGCGCGCCTCGATCACCTGGTCGAGCGTCTCACGCTCCTGCTCCGCCGAGGCGAGCACGATTTCCTGCAGGTTGGGCACCAGGTTGGCGCGCGCCTGGAACGCGGCCTGCACGTCGGCCCACTTGGCCTTCGCGTTCTCCTGCGCGGCAGGGACCGAGTTGATCCCGCAGGCCGCGAGGCCGAGCGAAGCGAGCGCGACCAGCGAAAAGCGGCGGACGGACTTCCAGTTCATCGAAAAGCTCCCCTTGCGCGAACGCACCGTGCGCCGCGACGGTCTGTATTGTGCAGATAGCACACCCGTAGGCCATTTCAAGGAAATCGCCGATCTTGGCAGCGCAGCGCTGTGCTGGCACAACGCGAGCGAACGCGCAATTTTCGGGAGGGCGAAACATGCTTTCGGATTTCAGGGGTTTTATCGCCAGGGGCAACGTGATCGATCTCGCGGTCGCGGTGATCATCGGCGCGGCGTTCGGCAAGATCGTCACCTCGCTGACCGACGAGGTGATCATGCCGGTCGTCGGCTGGATCTTCGGCGGAGCGGATTTTTCGAACTACTTCTTCCTGCTGACCACGCCCGAAGGCTACCAGGGCTCCCCCACCGATTACGCCGCGCTCAAGGAAGCCGGCGCGGCGATGATCGGCTACGGGGCGTTCATCACTGCGGTGATCAACTTCCTGATCCTGGCGTTCATCATCTTCCTGCTGGTGCGCTACGCCAAGAAGGTCATGGCCGAGTTCGAGGCCAAGCCGCCCGAGGAAAAGCCCGCCGGGCCGACCGAGCTCGACCTGCTCAAGGAAATCCGCGACGAGCTGCGCAAGCGGCCCTGATCCGCGCCGTTTGCCGCTCACTTCACATTAATCGGAAATCGCCTATATAGGTCGGTGCCGGTTTCGGCCGGCTATGGTGATAAATGGCAATGTGCAATAGGCACAACGGACCCGGGGGCAGTACCCGGCGGCTCCACCAAAAGGCGTTTGATTCCAAGCGTTTCCTGATGGGGCCGAACCAGGATCGACGTGTGTTGAAAGGCATTGTTTTCGCCCGGGCTGAGTAACCCGTTAAAGGCTCAAAACTCACAAGTGCCAACGACAACGAAGCACTTGCTCTCGCTGCGTAACCTGACGGCCTAACGGCCTGATCTTACAAAGCTACGAGCACGGTTCGGACCGAACCGGGTAACAGAATCGGAAACCGGGCGTCCGGGGGTACGTAGCAACAGAAACCCCCACCCCAATTCGCTTTCAGATTCGGCCCATAGCGGCCTGCGAATGGCAATCGGCTGCGCTTCCGGTGCTCACGACCTGAAGGTCGCTGCGCGCCGGTTCTCGCCGATCACCATTCTCGGCTCGCTCTGAACCAAATCTGAAAGCGAATTGTTCGGCTAGATTGCCTCCGCATCCGCCCGCCGCTCGCGCTCGTAGCGCAGGCAGTCGAGGATTTTCGCGCCGGCGAGGAACACCGCGCCCGAGCAGGCGAGGAACAGCAGCTTGCCGCCCCAGCCCGGATATTGCGCGAGATAGGCCGAGCCGCGCGCCGTCGCGCCGAGCGCGAGCGCGTAGATGATCAGATAGGCTTCCACCCGCGTCTTGATGACGAACAGGCGGCGGATCTTCGCGAACATGCGCACCCTTTCGTTAACGCCCGGCGACGCAAGGCGCGTGCCAGCCGCGCATCTGCGCGCGAGGCGGTGGTTAACTCGAGGGCGATTGTAAGCCCCGCCGACAGGCAGTCCAGCGGGTCAGAGCTCGGAAAGTTCCAGTGTTTCAAGAAGGGACGCTCGCGCCGCGCGCACCGTGCGCGCCAGCGCGTCGTTACCGATGTCGGCGGGATCGATCTGTTCGGGCCAGTGCTGCGCGATCGCCGCTTCGATCCGCTCCGCCGCCCGCTCGCCAAGCAGAAAGCGCGGATCGACCGTCGCCGGGTCCGCGACCACGCGCAGCCGCAGGCACGCCGGGCCGCCGCCGTTGGCCATGCTCTGCCGCACATCGACCGGAATGACCTGCCGGATCGGGCCATTGCCGGCGAGCATCGCCTCGCACCAGCTCCACACCGACGCGCTCTCGCGGCAGTCGTCGGGCACCACCAGGGCCATGGCGCCATCGGGCAGGGTCACGAGCTGCGCGTTGAACAGATAGGTGCGGATCGCCTCCTCGAGGCTCACCGCGCTCGCCGGCACCTCGACCACTTCGAGCGCGGGGAATTTCGCGCGGATCGCCTCGTAGGCGCCGGCCTGGTCGGCGAAGGCTTCGGCGTGGGCGAACAGCACGCGCTCGTTGGCGACCGCGACCACGTCGTTATGGAACGCGCCCGCTTCGATCGCCGCCGGGTTCTGCTCGATGAACACGGTGCGCGCGGGATCGAGCCCGTGGAGGCGCGCGACCGCGCGGCTTGCCTGTTCGTGCTGGCGCGCGGGATACTTGCCGCCCGGACGGCCATAGACAAACACCTCGACCCCCGGGCTGCCGTGCCCTTCGCACAGCCGCATATGGTTCGCCGCGCCCTCGTCGCCGAAGCTGCCCGGAACCGCTTCGTGCACCGCGAAGTGCGCGCGGTCGGCGAAAGCCAGGTCGAGCTGGCGCCTGGTGTCGCGCCATTCCTGCGCCCGGTGGAGCATGGTCGAGAGATTCGCGGGGGTGAGGTGGCAGCGCCCGTCGGCGGTGTCGGGCGCAGGGCTGACGGTCGCGGCGTTGGCGGTCCACATCGAGCTCGCCGACCACGCCGCGGCGAGCAGGCCCCGGTCGGCGCTGTCGTCCACCGCGAGCCGCTCGATCAGCGCCGCGTTCGGGCGGGGGAGGGGCAGCAGGAATCCTTGCGCCAGCCCGCGCGCCAGATTGCCGCGCATCTTCGCGAGTCCCTGGAGCGCCGCGGCGCGCGGATACGACGGATCGCCCTTGTGGCTCGCGCTGGCGACATTGCCGAGGCTGAGCCCCGCGTAGTTATGGCTGGGGCCGACGATGCCGTCGAAGTTGATTTCCGCGAGCGTCATGCGGCCGTCCTTGGAGCCCTTCGAGACGAGGCTTCGAGACGCGAACTTCGTTCGCTCCTCAGCCTCTCCTCAGGATGAACGGGTCTTTTATTTGTCCGCTCACCCTGAGGAGGGATCGAAGCCGAAGGCTGAGAGCCCGTCTCGAAGGGCCCGAAGGACCTGTTGTGCCCCAAGGACGCCATCACCGCGCCACGCTCCACACCTCGCCGCCCCGTTGCACGCCGAGCGCCTTCGCCGCGGCTTCGTCGATCGCGATCGTGCCCTCGGGGGTTATCTCGCGCATGCCGTAGGCCGAGCGGAAGCCGTCGAGTTCGCCGGTGGCGATGATCGCGCGTTCGCCGTAATCGAGGTCGCAGCGCTCGATGTGGTGGGGGCGCGCCGCGGCGACGCTCTTCACCTGGTCGGTGCGCGCGGTCATCGTCGGCCCGCCGTCGAAGATGTCGAGGTAGCCTTCGTAGGCGAAACCCTCGTTCTCGAGCATCTTCATCGCCGCGCGGCCCGAGGGGTGCGGCAGCCCGATCACGCTGCGCGCGTGGTCGTCCAGCATCGCGATATAGACCGGATGCTTGGGCATCAGGTCGGCGATGAACTGGTTGCCGTGGATCGCGTTGAAATAGTCGGCTTCCTGGA
>CAMPIA010000013.1 GCA_946886175.1 uncultured Altererythrobacter sp. | reverse complement strand
GACCCATCGTTCGACCTCGTCCGCGCTCGCTGCATCCAATACCGCGCGCGCCGCGTCGAATCCATGCCCCGCGCGAATCATCGCGGCGACCTGCTTCTCGCGCCGCTCGCGATCGGGCGGTGGGCTGCCGAACGGGCCGAAGCGCCGCTTGCGCGCCAGCGCCAGTGCCGCGGCGCGCCGCGCGTGTTCCCCCGGCTCGACTTCGGCGCGCACTTCCTCGGCGATGCCCGCGCCGCGGAGGGCCTGCTCGACCCGCCGCGCGCCATAGCCGCGCCGCAGCAGCCCCCCGGCGCGCGCGCGGGCGTAGGCTTCGTCGTCGATGTAACCCAGTTCGGCGAACCGTGCGGCGATCGCGGCGGGCTCGGCGGGGCGCTCGCCTTCCCACCCGCGCTCGCGCAGCTTGCGCACCAGATAGCTCTCGAGCTTGGCTCCGCTGGTCGCGAAACGCGCGACGTAGGACAGCGCGAGTTCCTCCAGCCGCGCAGCGTCCAGCGGCCTGGGCGGGCGCTTTTTGCGCCGCTCGTGCGTTTCATTACGATCCATCGGCCTTATTCGTGCCACACTCCTCCGGAAATGGGAAAGTTTGAAACGGCGGAGAGCACGGGATAAGAGCGCCGAAAACGGGACAATAGCAGCGCAATATTGCGCGCCGAAGACGGGTAACGCTTCCACATATGACCGATTCGAACCTGACTCCGACGCCGAACGACTGCGCCTTGCCGCGCCGCCGGTCGGATTTCGCCACCTTCACCGATGCGGTCGACTACGCCGCGCGGAGCGAGAAGGGCCTCAATTTCCACGACATGCGCGGGACGCTCGAACGCGCCTATTCGTATGGCGAAATGCGCGAAGACGCACTGGCGATGGCGCGGCGGCTGGTCGCGGCCGGGATCGCCAGGGAAGACCGGGTGGCGCTCGTCGCCGAGACCGTCCCCGAGTTCGCGGCGCTGTTCTGCGCCTGCGTCTATGCCGGCGCATGGCCGGTGCCGCTGCCGCTGCCGACCAGCTTCGGCGGCAAGGACGGCTATATCGACCAGCTGGTCGTCCAGCTCGAAAGCTCCGATCCCAAGCTGTTCATCTACCCGCCCGAAATCGCCGAGATGGCGCAGGCCGCGGCCGACCGGCAGGGCTGCGAAGGCGTCGATTGGGAGAGCTTCGCCGCGCGCGAAGCGCCCGACTGCGACCTGCCCGAGGCGCGGCCCGACGATATCTGCTACCTCCAATACTCCTCGGGCTCGACCCGCTTTCCGACCGGCGTGGCGGTGACGCACGAGGCGCTGCTGCACAACCTCTACGGCCATGCGACGATGGTCGATCTGGGCGAGAACGACCGCGTGGTAAGCTGGCTGCCGTGGTATCACGACATGGGCCTCGTCGGCTGCCTGCTGTCGCCGATCGCGAATCAGGTGAGCTGCGATTATCTGAAAACCGAGCACTTCGCGCGCCGCCCGCTCGCCTGGCTCGACCTGATCAGCCGCAACGAGGGTAACACGCTCTCCTATTCGCCGACCTTCGGGTACGACATCTGCGCGCGGCGCATCTCGAGCCAGAGCAGCGTATCCGAACGCTTCGACCTCTCGCGCTGGCGCACCGCAGGCAACGGGGCGGACATGATCCGGCCCGACGTGATGCAGAGCTTCGTCAACGCCTTCGCCGGCGCGGGCTTTCGCGCGAGCGCGTTCACCCCGAGCTACGGCCTCGCCGAGGCGACCCTGGCGGTCACGGTAATGCCGCCGGGCGAAGGCATTCGCGTCGAGCTGGTCGAGGAGGAGCGCCTGTCGGGCACCCGCGCCGACTTCTCGCGCCCCGCCCGCTACCGCGCGATCGTCAATTGCGGCAAGCCGCTGCCCGGGATGGAGGTCGAAATCCGCGGCGAGGCCGATCGGGTCAAGGGCGATCACCAGATCGGCAAGATCTGGTGCCGCGGCAAGAGCGTGATGCACTCGTACTTCCGCAACGAGGAGGCGACCACCGACTGCCTGGTCGACGGCTGGCTCGACACCGGCGACATGGGCTACATGGCGGGCGGCTATCTGTTCGTGGTCGGCCGCGCCAAGGACATGATCATCATCAACGGCAAGAACCACTGGCCGCAGGACATCGAGTGGGCGGTGGAGCAGTTGCCCGGCTTCAACCACGGCGACATCGCCGCCTTCTCGGTCGAGACCGAGAACGGCGAGGAAGCGCCCGCGGTGCTGGTCCACTGCCGCGTTTCCGACCCCGAGGAGCGCGTGCGCCTGCACGAGCAGATCCGCGACAAGGTCCGCTCCGTCACCGGCATGAACTGCGTGGTCGAACTGGTTCCGCCGCGCACCCTGCCGCGCACCAGCTCGGGCAAACTGAGCCGCGCCAAGGCCAAACGGCTCTACCTCGCAGGGGAAATCCAGCCGCTGTCGCTGATGGAAGCCGCCTGATACCCACCTTCGCACATGTGCGTTCCCACGAGCCGCGCGAGCCTGTAGGATCGACGCGCTTGAAGTTCGTGTCTTAGGAACCTAATACAGTCTTCGTACGAAGGAGCATGTTCCGCGCCATGGCCACTACCGATACCAAGACCGCGACCGCCGTCGATTTCGAGCTGACTCCGCCCGACCCGGTGCCCGCCGTCGCCGCCGCGAAGGCCGCCGGGCTGGTGCCGGTGAGCGAGGAGAAGAAGTCCAAGCTCGAGGAGAAGGTCGAAGCGTTCGTCGCCGATCTCGTTTCGGTCGATGCCAATTCTCCCGAGTTCGGCCAGAAGGTCGATCAGCTCACCAACATGGGCCGCAAGGAAATCATGGCGGCCTCGCAGCATTCGAACCGCTTCCTCGACCGGCCGATCCGGGCGATGGACAAGGACGAGGGCGTCGGCGCGAACCTCGCCGAGCTGCGCCGCACGGTCGAGGAGCTCGATCCCTCGCGCCGCGGCAAGCTGACCGGACCCAAGAAGTTCCTCGGCATCATTCCGTTCGGCAACAAGCTGAACGACTATTTCCGCAGCTATCAGAGCGCGCAGACGCACATCCAGCAGATCCTCTCCAAGCTCGGCAACGGCAAGGACGAGCTGCTGATGGACAACGCCGCGATCGACGTCGAGCGCGCCAAGCTGTGGGAAGCAATGGGCAATCTGGAACAGATGATCCACATCTCGCAGACGCTCGACGACCGGCTCGAGGAGAAGGCGGCCGAGCTCGACGCGACCGATCCGGCCAAGGCCAAGGCGGTGCGCGAGACCGCGCTGTTCTACGTCCGCCAGCGCACGCAGGACCTGCTGACGCAGATGGCGGTGAGCGTGCAGGGCTACCTCGCGCTCGACCTGGTCAAGAAGAACAACGTCGAGCTGGTGAAAGGCGTCGACCGCGCAAGCACCACCACGGTCGGCGCGCTGCGAACCGCGGTGACGGTGAGCGAAGCGATGACCAACCAGCGGCTCGTGCTGCAGCAAATCACCGCGCTCAACAGCACCACCGCGGGCATCATCGATTCGACCAGCACCATGCTGCGCGAGCAGACCGGCAAGATTCACGAGCAGGCGGCGGCGAGCACGATCCCGCTCGAGACGCTCCAGCGCGCGTTCCAGAACATCTACGACACGATGGACGAGGTCGACACGTTCAAGCTGCGCGCGCTCGATTCGATGAAGCAGACGGTCACCGCGCTGACCCAGGAGGTCGAGAAGTCGAAGGGCTATATCGCGCGCGCAGAGGGGCAGGCTCAGGCCCAGGCCAAGATCGGCACGACCGAACCCTCGCTGCTGTCGCTGGAGAGCTAGAGAGAGTGCTCTGATGCCCGACAGCACCCGAAACAGCGACGTCATCCTGGCCGGCGCGAAGCGTTCGCTCGCCGATAACCGCGCGGGAGGATACCACCGGCGCGCCTCGATCGGGCGCGGCTCGGCGGAGATCAAGACGCGGCACTTGATGGGCAAGCTCAAGCGCGTGGCGCTCGCGGTGGGCGGGGTCGTGGTCGCGGCGATGGTCGCGGGCATGATCCTCGACGGGATCGGTTTCGTGGGCGTGATGATCGCGCTGCTGGCGATCGTGGCGGCGGTGATCGCTTTCTCCGCCTTCCCCCGGATCAAGGTGCCGCAGCGGGCCGAGCTCAATCGCGGCAATGCGCGCGAACTGGTCGGCCGGACCGAGCTCTGGCTCGAGCATCAGCGCCCCGCCCTGCCCCCGCCCGCGGCTAAGATCGTCGACGATCTCGGGGTGCAGCTGGATACGCTCGGGCTCCAGCTCGAGACCGTCGATCAGGAGCATTCGGCGGTGCGCGAGGTCCGCAAGCTGGTGGGCGAGCACCTGCCCGAGATGATCGATTCGTACCGCAAGGTTCCGGCGCACTTGCGCGGCGAGAAGCGCGCCGGGGCAACCCCCGACGAGCAGCTCACCGAAGGGCTCGGCAGGATCAGCCGCGAAATCGACAGCGTCACCCGCCAGCTCGCCGACGGCGCGCTCGACGATCTGGCGGTGCGCCACCGATACCTCGACTACCGCTACGGCGAAGGTGCCGGGAAGGACGAAGCCTGATGCGCGTCGCCATACCCCACGATCTTCCGCGCGAAACCGTGCGCGAACGACTGCGCAGCCGCAGCCACGAGATGGCCGACCATATTCCCGGCGGCATGGCGGAAGTGACGACCTCTTGGCCGAGCGAGGACCGGATGGCGATGCGAGTCAGCGCGATGGGCCAGAACCTCGACGGCTATGTCGATATCGAGGACGGACAACTGGTGTTCGAGATCGACCTGCCCCCCGCGCTCGCCTTCGTCGAACCGATGATCGCCGGCGCGGTGCGCCAGCAGGGCCAGAAGCTGCTCGGCAAGGGCTGAGCCGTCACACCGGCTGGGCGATCAGGCTCGCCGGGCAATGTGCGAAATCGACCTCGCCAAGTGCATCCGCGAAGCCGCAGCCGCCCGCTGCGATCGTTTCGGCCCCCAGCGCAACGGCGCCCTCCAGCGGCATGACGAGCAGCGGCCCGGCATAGCGCAGCGTGGCTTCCGCGCCCGGCGCGCCGTCGAGCCTATCGAGCCGGAAGTGCGGCCCTTCCACCAGCGTCGCCGCGCCGCTCTGCCCCACCCAGCGGCGATGGCGGGAATCGTGGGGCTCGCCGCTTGCCACCGCAACGCCACGGTCGAGATGCAGCTCGCGCGGGCGACCATAGTCGTAGAGGCGATAAGTCAGGTCGCTGTTCTGCTGGATCTCGATCAGCGAGACCCCCGCACCGATCGCATGTACCGTGCCAGCAGGCAGGTAGAAGAAGTCGCCCGCCCGCACCGGGTGCCAGGTGAGCAGTTCCACGATCGAGCCGTCGAGCGCGGCGGCGCGCATCCGTTCGCGCGAGACCGGCGCGTCGAACCCGATCGCAAGGCGCGCACCGGGCTCCGCCTCGAGCACCAGCCAGCACTCGTCCTTGCCGCGCGCGCCCTCGAGCGCCTGTGCATCGGAGGGATGGACCTGGACCGAGAGCTTCTCGCTGGTGAACAGGTACTTGGCGAGCACGTCGGGCAGTTCGGGCGGCGGCTCGAACCAGATCTCGCCGATCCGCTTGCCCCGCCGTTCATTGGCGAGCGCGGCGAAAGGCGCGGGCAGACGCACGCGGCCCCAGACCTTCTCGACCAGCTTCACCGCCAGCGCGCGCCCGCTCATCGCTCGCCCGCCCCGCTCCCGACATTGGCGAGCTTGCCGACCTTGTGCGCCTCGCTCGCGCGCGTGACGAGCACCTCGTTTCCGTCCACCACCACGATTACGTCGTCGAGCCCGACGCACGAGACGCGCGGCCCGTCGCTGTCCACCATGACGCCCTGGCAATCGACCAGTTCGGCCTCCCCGCGTACGACATTGCCTTCGGCATCGGCCTGCCGCGCCGCTCGCAGCGCGGCCCAGCTGCCGAGGTCCGACCAGCCCATCTCGACCGGGACGAGCGCGGCGCGGTGGGTGTTCTCCATCACCGCGTAATCGACCGATTCGGCTTCGATCAGCGCAAAGGCCGAGGCGGCGGGATGGAATCGGCGGCCGCTCTCGCTTCCCTGGGCAACCGCGTCGCGCACAGCTTGCGCCATCGCCGGACGGTGAAGCGCGAGTTCATCGAGGAAAGCGCCCGCGCGGAAGGCGAAGATGCCCCCGTTCCACGCGAATTCGCCCGAGGCGAGGAAATCGCGGGCCAACGCCGCATCGGGCTTCTCGACGAAGCGCGCGATTTCCAGGCCGCCATCGATCGCTGGCCCGCGCTGGATATAGCCGTAGCCGGTTTCCGGCCGGTAGGGCGTGATGCCGAACGCGACGAGACGGCCCTGCGCCGCCAGCGCGACAGCCGCATCGACCGCGGCGTGGAACGCGCCGACATCGGCGATATGATGGTCGCTCGGGCACACCAGCATGGTGGCGTCGGCAGGCAGCAACGCGGCGGCGAGCGCGATCGCAGGGGCGGTGTTGCGCGCCTCGGGCTCGACCACGATCCGCATCTCCGCCGGGCCCTGCGCCTCGACCAGGTCGAGATGGCGCGCGCCCGCGACCGCGATCGGCGGCGCGAACCGGCGATCGGCGCAACGCGCAAGCGTGGCTTCGAACAGCGAGCGATCGCCCAGCAGCGGCAGGAACGGCTTGGGGCGATCGGCGCGGCTGCGCGGCCACAGCCGCGTGCCATTGCCGCCGCACAGGATCACAGGGTGGATGAGGCCCGTCATGCTGGCGCCGTCATCGACCAGCTTGCGCGCGAGAGCAAGCCGGCAGAACGCGTGCCCCTCAGAACCAGCGCTGGCGCCAGTAGAACGGAGCGGAGACCGGATCGCCCCCTGCGTCGGTCGCCGGGCGGAAGCGCAGCCGCTCGACCACCAGGCGGCAGGTCAGGCGGTCGGCCTCCGGATCGGGACTCGCGCGGTATATCGTGCAGTTCGAAGCGCGCCCGTCGACACCCACGATCACGCGCACGATCACCTCGGACCCGCGCCGTGCCGCGCGCCCGCCCTCGGGCACCGGATAGTCGCGCGCGTCGTCGATCGCGCCGGAGACGTGGACCGGCCTGGTCACCGCGCCGCTACCACCTTGCCCGCTGCCGGCACCCGCGCCTTCGCCGCCCGCGCCGGTCCCGTCCCCGCTGTCGCGCGCGCCGGAGGTGTCCGCGCTGCCGGTAGCCGACGCGCGCGGCGCGGGGACCGGGCGGGGGATCGGGATCGGCGGATCGGGCGCGGCGACCTCGCGCGGCGTCGCCTCGCGCCCGTCCTCGCCTTCCGCGCCGGGATCGGGCTCGGGTTCGGGAGCCGGCGGTTCGTCGGGCGGGGCGGTGACTGTGACCGTAACTGCCTCGATCACCTGGCGCTCGACCGAACCGGTGAGGTCGGGCGCGAACGCCTTCGCCAGCCCGTAGATCGCAAGCACGTGCAGCAGCGCGATCAGCACCAGCGTGCCAAGGCGCGGCCTGCGTTGCGTTCCGGAAAATCCCGCCCCATCGGTCATCGGCCGCCGCCTCCTCCTCCTGGCAAAAGCGGCGACGCGCAGCGCCGGTTCCCCAAAACTGGCGCACAGAAGCAGGAACGGCGGCGCCCTTCGAAAAGGACGCCGCCGCTGCCTCGCCAAGCGACGCTATCGCGCCGCGGTGCGCTGATTAGTAGCCCAGCAGGAGCGAGATGCTCGCCGCACGCGGCGGGCCGATCTGCGCGAAGCCCACGCCGTCCAGATCGCCGCCGAACCCGCCGATGTAGAATTCGTCGAGGATGTTCGTCAGATTGATCTGGATCGCCGCATCGCGGCCGTTGAGGTATTCGCCCAATCGGATGCGGATATCGGCGTCGACCAGCGTGTAGCCATCGACCGCGAGCGAGTTGATGTCGTTCACCAGGCGCTCACCGGTATGCTTGGCCTGAATGCCGAACTCCACCGGACCGAACTCGAACTGCGCCCGGCCACCGATCGAGAACTTCGGAACACCGCTCTCGCGGTTGCCCGAGGTGTCGATGAAGATCGGCGCGCCGCCGCCGTCCACACCGACCTGCACATCGTCCTTGATCTCCGAATCGTTGTACGATCCGAACACGTAGAGGAGCGAGGTCGGCGTCGGCTGGTAGGCGACCGACACATCGATACCGTACTTGTCGACCGTGCCGAGGTTGCGGGCGATCGATTCGTCGAGCACGGGATCATAGGCGATGGCGCGGCGGTTCTCGTACTTGGTGTACCAGCCCGCAACCTGCGCCTGGAGCGCACCCATCTGATAGCGCAGGCCGACATCGAAGCTGTCGGTCGTTTCCGGCACGGGCTGGAAATCGTCCTGCTTGCCGAAGAAGAAGAGCGAATCGTAGAGCTCGTCCGTGCCCGGGACCGACAGGCCCTTGGCGTAGTTGCCGAAGACCGACGCGTTCCCCAGGTCGTAGGTGAAGCCGACATTCGGCAGCAGCTTGTCGTACGTATATTCGACCGCCAGCGGCGGCGTGGCTGCCGGGTTGGCCGCTTCGTAAGCGGCTGCATCCAGATCGCCGAAGCAGTCGACGAAGCCCGACGCGCTGGTGGTGTAGCAGTTCTGGTTCAGCTTGCGCTCGAAGAACGGGGCACGCAGGCCCAGAACCGCGGTCAGCGGCCCGAAGTTGCCGCGATACTCGCCGGAAACCTGATGCAGAATGGCATAGGAAAGCCGGTCGCGCTTGTTGAGGGCGAATCCGTCCGCAGTGAGCAGCGGATCGTTCACCGGAAACACGTCCGGAATCTCGCCGTTCAGCTGCGCGATCGAGGTCTGGCCGGTCTGCCGGTGACGCGCACGGTCGTAGGTGTAGGCCACGCGAACGCGATGATCGTCGGCGATGTCGTAGATCAGGTTGCTGATCACGCCGTAGCGGTGCGTCTGCGTCTGGCTCGGATCGAAACCGCTGATCTCGTCGAGCATGTCGCCGTCGCCGTTGAGATCGCGGCCGTAGTAGTAACCGCCCCGCAGGAAGCCGGTGTACTCGACGCCGTTATAGCTGCGCGTGCCTTCCAGCAGCTCTTCGTCGCCGCCGCCGTTGGCCTTCACGTACTGGTAGCTGGGGTCGACCGTCAGCGTCAGCCGGTCGGACAGGCTGAAGCGCGACGAGCCGCGGATGTTGCCGGTATTGGAGGGGTTGTAGCGGCGATCGAATTCCGCGCCGCAGCCGTTCACACCGTCCGGATCGACATAATCCTCGGCCGCGACCTGCGCGGGCGTTTCGAACACGCCGTTCAGGCTGTCCACGGTGCAGGGGTAGTCGATCTCGTAGAAACGATCGCTCTTGTCGAACTCCATCAGATCCTGGATGTTGAACGAGCCGAAGAAGTTGTTGCGAGCTTCGTTGTAATGGCCCGCCACGGCGACGAAATCGCCGCTGCTGCCCAGTTCCTGGAAGATGCGGCCGTTGTACTGTTGCTTTTCGACCACGCCGTAGTTGTTGAACGGATTGTCGTAACGCAGATAGCTCGCCGAGAAGAACGCTTTCGTTCCCACCCCGGTCAGATCGCCGGTATCGACCATCGCGAAGCCGCGCATGTAGGGCCGATCGCCCGAGCCTTCAGCCAGTATGTTGCCGTAAGACAGCGACGTCGTCAGATGGAAATAATCGAGCGGTTCCTTGGTCCGCAGGTTGATCGTGCCGCCGACTGCCGATGCGGTCGGGCTGTCGACATCGGTGGAACCCAGATTCACATTCACCGATTCCAGGATTTCCGGATCGACCTGCTGGCTGGTGTACAGGGCATAGTTGCCGGAATCGTTGAGCGGCAGCCCGTCGAGGGTCTGCGAAATACGATCGTCGGCGAATCCGCGGATCGTGAAGGACCCGCCCGACGCACCCCACGGATCGTTGTTCTGGAAGCTGACGCCCGGAACCAGATTGATGATGTCGTTGATCGCCTGGCCGGGGCGCTGACGGCGGATCGCCTCCTCAGTCAGCACCTGCTTGGCCTTGGGCTCGTCGGGGATGTCGATTCCTCCGATATCGGAGGCGCGCTCGCCGGTGACGACAATCACGGTGTCTTCTTCGAAATCGACCGACCCGGTCGACTGGGCAAGGGCCGCGCTCGGAAACACGACCGCGGCCGAAAGGCTGACGACGCTGGCGGCCAGGAGGTACTTGAGCTTCATGAAAACGATCCCTTCGCTGAGGCTCGGTTGGGGGAAAAGAGCTGGATGCGCGCCCCGTTAGGCACGAACAGCCACGCTAGGAAGGCGCTTTTGTTGCAGGAATGTGACACTGCGACAGGATGCGGACCGGGCCGCGATCGGCGCAGCGGAAAGCCGCAGAAAACCTTACGTTTTCGGCTGTTGCCGCAATGCAACATCGCGTGAAATTTTGCCGCGTTGTGGAAAGTCGGCCACCGAATCAGGCGAGGTTGATCTCGCGCAGCCGCTGCAACAGGAACTCGTGGCTCGAAATCGGCGCCGGATGCGCGTCGGGCGATTCGGGATCGATGCAGCTTTCCAGCGTCTCGATCGCAAAGTCGGGCCGGAAGTGGAGAAAGAACGGCATCGAATAGCGCGAGCGGTAGGCCGCCTCGCCGCGCGGATTGACCACGCGGTGGGTGGTGGAGCGCAGCTTGCCGTTGGTCAGCCGCTCGAGCATGTCGCCGATGTTGACCACCAGCGCGCCTTCCGGCGGCGCGACCGCCTTCCACTCGCCGCTTGCGGTGAGCAGCTCGAGCCCGGCTTCTTCCGCACCCAGCAACAGCGTGATGGTGTTGATGTCGCCGTGCGCCGCGGCGCGGATCGCGCCTTCGACATCGGCGCCGGTGAGCGGCGGATAGTGGAGCAGCCGCATGACCGAGTTGCCGTCTTCCACCGTGCCGGCGAACCAGTCGCGCGGCAGGCCGAGATGCAGCGCGATCGCCTCGAGCACGCGCGCGCCGGCCTTCTCGAAGGCGGCATAGAGCGCGGCGAAGGTCGCCTCGAAACCCTCGACCTCGCTCGGCCAGAGGTTGGGCGCCATATATTCGGCGAGCGGGTGCCCCTCGGGCAGATCGCGCCCGACGTGCCAGAATTCCTTGAGGTCGTGGACCGCCGCGTCCTTGGCCTTCTCGGTCCCGAACGGGGTATAGCCGCGCGCGCCGCCGCCGCCGGGGATGTGGTAGGCGCGCTTGACCGCGTCGGGCAGCGCGAAGAACGCCTTCGACAGCGCTTCCGCCTTCGCGATCAGCGCGGGCGGAATACCGTGGTCGCGGATCACCGCGAAGCCGTATTCCTCGAAGCTCTCGCCGATCTCCTCGGCGACTTCCTCGAGCGGACGGGCGATGGAAACGGAGGCGATCTCGGACATGATTTGCGACTCAATAGGGCAGGAACAGGCCCGCCAGCGCCGCGCTCATCAGGTTGGCGAGACTGCCCGCAGCGAGCGCGCGCAGGCCGAGCTTCGCGATGACCGGGCGCTGATTCGGAGCCAGTCCGCCCGTAACCGCCATCTGGATCGCAATCGAGGAAAAATTGGCGAACCCGCACAGCGCGAAGGTCACGATCGCGCGGCTGCGATCCTCCAGCCCCTGCAGCTGGCCGAGTTCGATGAAAGCGACGAATTCGTTGAGCACGACTTTGGTCCCGAACAGCCCGCCGGCGATCTGCGCCTGGTTCCAGTCGGCGATCCCGATCAGGTACATGATCGGCGCGAAGACCCAGCCGAGCACCTGCTGGAACGACAGCGCGGGGTAGTCGAACAGCCCCCCGACCCAGCCGAGCAACCCGTTGGCGAGCGCCACCAGCGCGACGAAGGCGAGCACCATAGCGCCGACCGCAACCGCCAGCTTGACGCCCGTCTGCGCGCCTTGTGCGGCGGCCTCGATCACATTGGCGGGGCGCTGCCCTTCCTCGAACGTCTCGGCCACCGCGACTTCGTGCGCCTTGCCGCCTTCGACCAGAGAGGCGGGGCCTTCGGAGCTGATGCGGCTGTGCGGCAGGGCCAGCGCGCCTTCCGCCTCGGTCGTGGACTCGGCCTCGTCGGGCATGATGATCTTGGCCATCAGGATGCCGCCCGGTGCCGACATGAACGCCGCGGCGAGCAGGAACGGCAGGTATTCCTGCCCCAGCAATCCGGCATAAGCCGCGAGGATCGTGCCCGCGACGCCCGCCATGCCCACCGTCATCAGCGTGAACAGGCGGCTCGGCGCGAGCGCGGCGAGATAGGGGCGCACGACCAGCGGGCTCTCGCTCTGGCCGACGAAGATGTTCGCCGCCGCGCCGAGCGATTCGACCTGGCTGATCCCGGTGACCCACCCGATCGCTCCGCCGACCCAGCGCACCACGCGCTGCATGATCCCCAGATAGTAGAGGATCGAGACCAGCGCGGCGAAGAACACGATCACCGGCAGTGCGCCGAGTGCAAACGTGTTGGCGAGCGGGTTGTCCACGCCGAACAGGAATTCGGTGCCCTCGTTGGCGTAGGAGAGCAGCGCCGCGACCCCGTTCGACATACCCTTGATCGCGGCGACGCCCCACGGCGTGCGCAGGACGATGAACGCGAGCAGCGCCTGGAGCGCGAATGCCGCGCCGACCACGCGCAGGCGGATGCGCCGCTTGCCGGTCGAGAGCAGGAAGGCGAGCGCCAGGATCGCGACGATCCCGAGCAGGCTGGTGAGGACTGGATGCATCGTGCGGAAAATCCGTTCGCGCGGGGAATGGCAAAGCCGCTCTCTTGCCTGCCTCGCATCCACAGTCAAACGCGCGGGCGCGCTTAGCCACGCTTCCCTTTTCGCGTGCGAGACAATAGGCGAATTTCATGAACGACGCACCCGCCGCCGCCCCGATCGCGCAAACGCCCATCACCAGGTCGCTGTTCCTTTTCGCGCTGCTCTATGGCGGGATGACGGTTCTGGCCGGGTTTCTTGCGGTCAAGCAGGTCATGCTCTGGCCCACCTCGCTCGGGGTCGAGGCGGGGATCTTCGCCTTCCTGATCCTCGTGGTGCTCTCCAGCGCGACCGCGCAGCTGCACGGGTCCGCGATGGCGAACCGGCTGGTCGTGTGGGGCTTCCTGCCGCTCGCCGTGTCGATCGTCCTGATCCTGCTGGTGCTGCGCCTGCCCGCCGACCCGGCGATGTGGCCCGAGGGGCTGGAAGCGTTCCAGTTGATCCACGCGACGACCCCGCGGATCATGGCCGCGGGACCGGTCGCCTATCTCGTCTCGCTGCTGCTCAACGTGTGGATATTCTCGAAGCTGCGCGGCGATGGCGAGGGGAAAGGGAGCATGGGCCTGATGATCCGCGGCGCGATCGCCTCGGCGCTGAGCCAGGCGATCGATTCGGTGATCTTCATCACCCTGGCGTTCGGCGGCGAGCGCGAGATCGGATCGCTGATCGCGGGCCAGGCGCTGGCCAAGATCGTGCTCTCGTTCGTGCTCGTGCCGTTCCTGATCGCGCTCGCGGTCAAGCTCGCGCGGCGGCTCGATCGCCAGCCGATCGCGTAAAAATTCCCGCGCCAGGGAAGGATTTCGTAACCATGATGCTGGCAGACCGCTGTCAGCGGAGGAAGTCGACGTGGTCGCCCAAACAAGCTGTGCTCGTAGCGAGCCACGCACCAACATGTTCGTGATGGCCGCGATCTCGGCCTCGACCGCTTCGGGCCCCGTCAGAATACGAAACCTCTCCCCCAGCGGCGCGCTGATCGAAGCCAAGGCGCTGCCGATGCCCGGCGAACTCGTCATGCTCCGGCGCGGCGAGGATTCGATCAGCGGCAAGGTCGTCTGGACCGAGGCGGGCAAGGCCGGCCTGCACTTCGAGGCCAAGGTCCACGTCGCCAAATGGCTCCCGGGCGGCCAATCGGCGCAGCAGCAGGTCGATGAAACCTTTCAGCGGATCAAGGATGCCGCGCATGTGTCGCCGCCCGCGCCGCGCGCCGCGCCGCTCCATTCGCAGATGCCGAGCGCGCTCGATTTCAGGCGGCTTGCCCGCGCGATCGACGCGCTCGCCGACGACCTGGCCGACGATCCCGCCGTCGTCGCCCGCTACGGCACAAGGCTGCAGGCGCTCGACATCGCCGGCCAGGCGCTGCGCAAAGTGGCCGACTGCGACGTCTAGGGTCGAAGCCCGATAGCGAACCAGCTAGCCGGCGCCGTCCATCATATCCATGAAATCGCGCGCCGCCTCGCGCTCGGCCGAATCCTCGAACACCGCGCCGAGTTCGGGCGCGGCCCCGAGCATGTAGAGCATGGCCCACAAGGCGAAACGCTTGCCCTGATCGCGCTCGAGCCCGAGATCGACCTGGCACCGCTCGACCCCCGCCGCCAGCGCGGCGGGCGGAATTGCGCCGAGATCGCTGCTGCCGAAATATCGGCGGAGAAGGTCGTCGAATTCCATCGTC
>CAMPIA010000012.1 GCA_946886175.1 uncultured Altererythrobacter sp. | reverse complement strand
CACCCTGTCCGCCAATAGGAAGCGTCTTCGGACCATGACGGCAAAATCTTATCTTCAACGGTTGCTAGTCATCGCCTTCCTGTGCGTCGGCGCTGGATCGGCCCAGGCGCACGATGCGCTTGACCCAGTGGAAACTTGCCGTGCCTGGATCGATCAGCGGTCGTGGAGGGCGCATGAAGAGGCCCCGGAAACACGTGTTCTGTCCGATCGTACCGCCTGTTACGACGGAATGATCGAACGCGGCTCGCTCGACGCGTTGCATGAATGGATCGGTCGAACCGAAAGAGCCGACGGGGAGTCGCCTACCCTCGTAATACGGTCGGGCGGTGGAGATGCGGAGGTCGCGCTCGGCCTCGCAGAAAAACTCCAGAACCGGAACGCACGGGTATTCATTTCAGAGATTTGCGCGTCGTCGTGCGCAAACTTTCTTTATGCCGGTATCCGCCTGCGCCATGTCTTTGACGGTGCGCTGATCCTCTTCCACGGCGGATATTCAGGCAAAAGCCGAGCCAGCGTCATGAAGGAGCTGGAAGACTTTCTGGCCGGCCCGCACGGTGTGCTGGTCGAGGATCACGACGCAAACCGGAACGCGGCTCGCCACGCCTTCGATGCTGCGGCAGTCAGGCAGGATGCACTCTTTCGTCGTATCGGCGTCGATCCAGCGATCGTGCACGGCGTCGACGCGATTGACTTCGCCGAAATCGACGATCGACGCTGCGGAGGCACATCGACCTTGCCGCGCCGCTTCGTATATTTCGACATGGCGCAAATGGAACGGTTGGGGATTGCGCCGGTGACGGGACTACCCGAGACGCGCCCCACTCACGTGAACGCGGCGATAGCAGCGCTAGACGCCAGTTTCGTGGCCTGCTCCGCGCCGGAGGATGTTCTCTCCGCCAAGTGACAGTTCAGGACGGGCCCCGCGCCGCGATCGCGCCGTCGCCGATGACGGCGAAGGCGGCCCAGTAGAATGGGTGCGAGGTTTCGGGTTGGTCCATCAGCTCCAGTTGCGAGCGGCGCAGCGCCTCGGCGGTTTCGACGCCCTGCTCGTCGAACAGGCCGACGACGAGGCGCTGGGTGGCGTTGTAGTCGTCCGGCACCGGCCAGTGGCTCGCGAGGACCGTGCGTCCGCCAGCGCCCACGAACGCGCGCACCAGGCCGTCGAGCGCGAATTCGCCGCCGCCGCTGAGGCCCGCTTCCTGCGTTGCGCCCACGGTTGCGCTGCCCGCGGTGTCGCAGGCCGAGAGGATCACGAGATTGGCGTCGATATCCATCTGGAAGATCTCGGCGAACGATAGCAGCCCGTCCGAATCCCCCATTCCGAACGAAGTCAGCAACGCCGGGCGCGGCGGGCAGCCGGGCTCGGGCGCGGTGACGAGACCGTGGGTGGCGAAGTGGAGGATGCGATATTCGTCGAGGTCGGGCATGGCGAGCAGTGCGGTATCGGTGAACTCCTTCCCGGTGAGCACTTCGGTCTGCGCGCCGCTGGCCGACAGCCGCCCGGCCACAGAGCGCAGCTCGTCCGCGGCGATCGGGTTGTTCCAGATCGCCGGCGCCCAGGTGCAGTTCGCGCCGCCCGCCAGCGCCGAGCGCACGTTGCTCGGATCGGCGACCGATTCGCCGATCGGCACGTTCTGACCGAATCCCGCGTAGGCCATCTTGGCCGAGGATGTCGGTGCGTTGCGGATGTCGCGAAATGCCGCCGGCGACACCGCGGTGCTGACGTCGACGTTGCGGCCGAGCCAGGCGGTGTCGCGGAAATCGTATTCGTCGGACTTCGGCGCCGTCTGGCGCGCGGCGTAGCGCTCCACGCTCGCATCGTCGGTGACGAGCAGGTTGATCGGCAGGCGCAGCATCGCGCCATCGGGCTCGAACACCACGTGCTGAAGTCCCGGCAGACGCTCCGAAACGGGCGCGAACAGTGTGACGTAGAGCTCGCGCGCGGCCACCAGGTCGAACGGAAAGGTCACGATCTGGCCGTTCTCGTTGATGGCGATGCTGGCGCGAAGTTTATCGACGGCGCGTTCGAGTTCGGCCGGACTGGCCCCGACCTCGTAGGCCATCGCCTCGCCAGGCGCGGCGTAGATCATGTAGGCGTCGTCTTCGAGCGTCACCAGCTTCACGTAGGCTTCGCCCTCGCGCAGCAGGCCCTGCATGTCGGAAAGCGTGACGCGGCGGTCGGACACCACGCGATAGCGCGGATATTGGGCGAGCTGCTGCTGCAATTCCGCCTGCTCGGTCAGCAAGCCTTCGAGCAGTGCGCGCTTCTCGGCGATCGCGGCCGCGACTTCGGGCGGCTGCTCGGCGACCGACGCCTCCTCGAGCGCCAGTGCGGCGCGCGTGCGCTCGATCGCGCGCTGGATGTTGATCGTCTTGCGGAACAGCTGCGAGGCTTCATCGCTGCCACCGGAAAGCTCGCGCGCCAGCACCGCCTGGGTCTGCGCGAGGCCGGGCCGCAGCAGAAGCTGGCTTGCGTCGAACATTCCTGCCGCCGCCTCGCCCGCGCTCTGATTCTTCAGCAGGAGCTCGAAATACGGCGCCAGCAGAGTGCGCAGCGCCGGCGCGGGTCGCCCTTCGGAATCGGCGACGATTTCGCCGTAAAGCGCGATCGCCTCCGCATCGCGCCCGCTGCGCGCGAACAGGCCGGCAAGCTGGGCGCGTGCGCTCAGAAGTGCGGGCGAGCCGGGATAGACCGGCTGGAGAAGGGCAATGCTCTCGCGGTGAAGCCCCTCGGCCCCCGCGAGGTTGCCCCCGCGCTCCTCGATCTCCGCGAGCTCACCGAGGACCTGCGCGCGCAGCCAGATGATCGAGGCTACATTGCCGCCGCGGACCTCGGTCAGGCTCGTGAGTGCACGGGCGAGCGCGGCGGCCGCGTCGGCGTCGCGACCTTCGAGCCGCATCGCCGTGGCGCGCAGATAGTCGGATTGCCCGTCGAGCAGTTGCGCGCGCTCTAGCGGGGTCAGGTCGTTCGACAATCCGCCGATGCCGCGATCGCCCTCGGCCGCGAGCCGCTCGGCGAGCGCGGAGCCGATCTCGAGATCCGCGAGCTGTTCGCTGGCCGCGAAGTCCGCGGTCAGCGGCTGATCGAGGATCGCCAGGGCCTCCGCCGGATTGCCGCGGTTGAGCGCATCGAGCGTCTCGTAGTTGCGCAACAGGCGTTCGAGGACCGGGCTGCCCTGCGGCGTGCCGCGGACCTGCCTGAAAATCTCCTCCGCGCGCGAAAAATTGCCGAGATTGGA
Organism: uncultured Altererythrobacter sp.; assembly: GCA_946886175.1. The sequence continues at coordinate 11,129 of CAMPIA010000012.1, read as the reverse complement.
TTGTACCAGCGCCTCGTTGAGCCGCGCCTCGGTCGCTCCCTGACCCGAAAGCGTGTCGCCCGATCGTGCGAAGAATTCCGCTGCTTCGGCGAATTCCCCGGCGTTGGCGCGGCGATAGGCCTCGGCGAGCACCGCATCCGAGGAGATCGCGGCGGCCTGCGCCCGGGCAAAGGCCTGCGCGTCCGATGCCTGCGTCAGCGGAATCTCGACCGCGCCGGTTGCGACCTCGTTTGCCGCAAGCGAAGCCAGGCCGAGACGCAAGGCGTCGTCGTAAGCCGCGATCCCGCTCGCAGCGAAGACCCGGCCATCGGCTTCGCTGATCCGCAAGGTGCGCCGGATCGCACTATCGGGCTCGGTGCACTGGAGCGTCTGGGCAGACGTCAGCGTGCCGGGCGCCTCGAGATTCTCGAGCGGACGGCAATCCGCGCCGCTGGCGGTGAAGCGCCGCCAGCCGTTCTCGCCCTCCGCCGGGCGTACGACCCACAAAGTGCCGACCGGCGCGGCTGCATCGCGGCAGACCACCGAGTAGCGGCGGTCGAACAGGCCCGCGCCGGGTTCGGGCGACATGATTTGCGCTTCGCACAAACCGTTCGATCCGATCGGAAAGCTGTCCCGAAGGCTCAACGGGGTCTGCTGGGCCTGCACCGGTGCGGCTGCCCCGTAGAGATTGAAGAGCGCCGCTGCTGCGAACGAAGCCAGAATACGCATCGACTTACTCCCCATCCTCGACGTCTTCTTCATCGGCGTCTTCGTCGTCCTCATCGTCGTCCTCGCCGTCGGCGTCGGCACCGGCGCCGTAGAGCGAGCTGTCGCCGCCGCTTGCGACCGGATCGTCGAGCACCGTATCGTCGGTGAGCAGCGGGGTTCCGACGAGGCCGGGGAAGTCGGAGCCGAACTGGGAATCGGCCTCCTCCTCGGTCGCGATGATCGGGTCCGCCGCCGCGATAGGCGCTTCGATCACCGCCGGGTTGTTGATCGGCGGGATCCCCTGTTCGGGCAGTTGCGGTTCCTGCGGTTCTTCGGGTTCTTCGGGCTCCTCGGGTTCTTCGGGCGGCGGCTCTTCGCCACTACCGCAGTCGCCGCCGCCGTTGACGAGACAGTCGTTGAACTCGCTCGCTTCGGTATATTCGGAGACGCTTTCCTCGCCCTCCATCGTGAAGTCGACCCGGTCGAAGAACGCCTCGCCGGTCACGAAGCTGCCATCGGCGTTGCGTTGGCGGCCGTAGGCGAACACGTCGATCGCACCGCCGCTCGAGCTTTGGCTGCTGGACGCCGCGAAAATCCGCAGGCCCCCTTCACCCACCAGGATACCCCCCGGTTCCGCGGTTGTCCCGGTGTTGCGAACATAGAGCGTGTCGCCGACGAAAAGACTCATCGAGCCGGCCCGCAAGTAGCCGAGCGGATCGTCGCTGCCCGCAGCAGCGCTCGAAAGCAGGTCGTTGCGGCCGGCGAAGTCGGGATTCGACTGCAACTGGTCGATCGTCGCGGCATCGGCGGCCCAGATATTGTCCGAGAAGAGCACCAGGCTGCCGGTCGGATTGCCATCCGGATCGACCACGCCGATCCCACCGGGGGTGACGATTTCAAGCCGCTCCGCAGCGGCGATCTGGAGCAAGTCCCCGGGGCCGGCGTCGATATAGCTGAGGACGCCTTCGACCCGCACGATCCCGTCGGTGAACAGACCGACCTGCGAGACGCCCTCGTCCGCGCTGCCGGAAATCGTAAGATCGCGGATCAGCACGTCGGGCGTGTCGCCCGAGGCGTCGCTCAGGCGCGGGGCCGAGAACGTCACGCTGGCCGCTTCGATCCGGGATGCCTCCGCCTGGGTCAGCGTGTACCCGGCCTCCTCGGTGTCGCCGCCGAGGATCGCGGTGTTGTCGGTATCGAGCGAATTGAGGAACACCGAGAGCGCTCCGATGCGCGAACCTGCGCCGATGTCGAGCTCGCGTGAAACGAGCGACAGCGACGCGCCGCCGAAGCTGATCACGTTGTCGTTGTTGCCGATCGTTCGGATCGCTCCCTCGGATACGAACGCCAGGTTGGCCGTGGGCTGGAGCGGATTGGGATCGCCGACCACGTTGCCGTCGAGCGCGGTGATCTCGATATCGCCGCGCGCCTGGACGCCGGCCGCGCCGGTGATGAAGATATTGCCGCCCAGCGCGGAAAGGCGCCCCGTCGCACCGCCCGTCGATGCCATCGACGTGACCGACAGGTCGCCGATGTTCACAACCCCGAGGTCGGCCTGAACGAGGAATGCGCCGGCCGTGTTCGTGGCCGCGCCGCTGGCGCCGTTCGTCAGCGAAAGGCTTGTCGTATCTAGCCCCGGTTCGCCGGGGACGAAGGCGAAGAACGAGAACTGTTCCTCTTGTTCCACCGATTCGCCCAGCAGTACGGTGGTGGTGCCGCCGACCGCCGTTTCGCCCCCTTCGGAACTGGCGACGGAGGCGAGCGCAACGCTTTCGGCGGTGACGACGCTCGCGTCGAGTATCAGGAGCTCGGACACGCCGGCGCTCGCGGATCCAGCTTGCGCGGCAGCGTCGGTTGCGATTTCGAGCGCAGCCAGGTCGAGGACCGACGTGCCGGCCAGCTCGGCCTGCGCGGAGCCGCCGGTGGCCGTGTTGCCGGCCGCCGAGGCGCTGACTGACGTGAGGTTGCTGGCGGTCATCGTGCCGCCGTCGACTTCCAGCTCGGCCTCCCCGGCGATCGCGCCGCCGGCCGACCCGCCGGTGCTCGTTCCGCCGAATGCATCGGCGTCGATTGCCGTGAGGCCGGCGTTGTAGGTCGAATCGTTCACGGTCAGCGTGGCGAAACCGGAGGTGGCGTTGCCCCCATTACCGCTCGTCCCGCTACCTCCGGTCGCGCGCGCCGAAACGATGAGTTCGGCGAAACCGGCAGCATCGGGTGCGACGTTGAGGATGCCGCCGTTGTCGACCATCACGCGCGCGGTGCCGCCCGTGGCGTCGCCGCCGGTCGCGCCGTTGCCGCCGGTCGGCTGCGCGACGAATATGTTGAACCCCACCAGGTTCGCGGTCGCGCCATTGACCGTAAGCGTTGCATCGCCGCCGGTCGCGTCGCCGCCGTCGCCCGTGCCGGTGCCGTTGCCGCCAACGCCCCCCGCCACGCCGCCGACGAAGCTGGCGTTGAGTGTTCCGCCCCCTTCGACCGTCACGATGCGTTGCCCGCCAATGGCGTTGCCGCCGGTGATATTGGCACCGGCGTTCGAGCTCGAGCCGCCTTGCGAGAATGCACTGAACACGGTCGGACCGGTGGAAAGTGTGCCGCCCGAAACCAGCATCTGCAGCACGCCGCCCTGTGCATCGCCCGCAGTCGTGCCTTCGACGCTGCTGTCGCCGCCGAAGCCGCGCGCGGTGAAGAGGTTCAGGAGCGAACCGGGATTCTGCGGGAATTCGAGCGAGGCCCCGTCGCGCGATTCGATCAGTGCGGAGCCGCCCGCGCCGAGCCCCGCATTGCCGCCACCGCCATCGATAGTGAGGTCGCCGCCCGTGCCGTTCGCCGCAACGATGGAATTCCGATTGAAGACGTCGCCGGTCGCATCGGTGACGTTGTTCAGGATCACGACGCTGGTTTCGGTTCCCGAGGCCGAAACGAGGGCATCGCCGCCGGTGCCCACCCCCGCCGCCGATCCGCTGCCGCCCTTGGCCCCGGCGCTGATCTGCGCGCTGTGGAGCTGCACAGTCGCCGCGTTCTCGGCGATAAGCTGGGCGATCCCGCCGCTCGCGCCCAAGGCCGAGGCGTCCGCCCCGCTCACGTCGCCCGATTGCGCATTGGCCGCAAGAGTGAGGAGGCCGCCGGTGGTGAACCCCGCCCCATTCGCGACGATCCGCGAAGCGCCGCCGGTCGCCGCTCCGCCCACTTGCTCCGCCGAGCCGCCGAAGGCGGAGGCCGACAAAGTAGCCACCGCCTGGACGTCGAAGCTGCCGTCCAGCAAATCGACATCGGCTGCACCGCCGACCCCGTCGCCGCCTGCGGCAACGCCCTCGCCCCCCACACCGTCGGCACTGGCGAGCAATGCCGCCAGATCGACCTCGGCGGATTGCGCTTGAGCGAGGAAGTTGCCGCCGGTCCCGCTGCCGCCGATATCGCCGGCGCCGCCGAGCCCGACGGCGGTCATGTCGATCGAGCCGCCTGTGACCTGCGAATTGAGGCGGGCTGTGAGGAAGCCGTTGCCGCCCGTCCCCGCTCCGCCGTCGCCGCTGGCGTCTTCGGTGGCGCCTCCCGTGCCGCCGTCGCCGCCGATGCCGCTCGCGTCGCCGATCACATTTCCGAACGTCGCGCTGCCCAGCCCCACCGAGCCGTCGCCGACCGCCACGAAAGTTCCGATCTGCGCCGTCCCGCCGGTTCCGCCGCCGCCATCGCCCCCGGCTTGCCCGAGGTCGCCGGTGCCGCCCTGACCGCCGATCCCTCTCGAAAGGATATCGATGTTCCCCAGCGTCAGCGTACCGCGATCGATCCCCGCAAGAACGAACGAACCGCGATTGACCTCCCCGCCGTCGAACAATCCTCCGAAACCGCTGCCCCCGTTTCCGGCAGGGAGCGATCCGATGCCATCGCCGCCGTCGCCGCCGATGCCCGAACTGTCGACCGACACATTGCCGGCCGTGAGCGAGGCGTCGCCCGTGAGATCCCCGTCGGCCTGGACGTACGCCAGGCCCCCGCTCCCGTCGCCCCCGCTTCCGCCGAAGCCGACATTCGCATCGCCGCCGGTCCCGGTGGCCTGTGCAACGATCGTGCCTTCGACCGCGATCGAGCCGATCGTCGCGATCACACCGGCGAGCCCGCCCGTGGCCGAGCCTCCCGAGGTGCCGCTTCCTCCCAGCGCGTCGGCGGTGGTCCGCACGTCGCCTCCAACCAGAATGCTCCCTCCGAAGGTGCTCACGCGCGCCATCCCGCCGAACGCCGCGCCGCCCGCACCTTCGCTGCCCTCGCCGCCGATGGCGTCGGCGGCGAGGCTGAGGTCTCCGGTAATGTCCACCGTGCCGCCGCCTTCCGCGAACACATCGACATCGCCGCCGATCACATCGAAACCGCCCCCGGGAGAGGACGCCGCGAATGCCTGAAGCGTCACCAGGCCGCCGACCCGGGTCGTTCCCCCCGCGGTGGCGAAGAAGTCGATCGTCCCGCCGAACGACGCGCCGCCGCCCGAAGTGAAGGCCGCGGCATTGGCCTGCGCCGTCACGTCTCCGCCGATGTCGAGCAGACCGCCCTGTGCGCCGATGCGGACCAGGCCGCCGGTGCCCACGCCGTCGCTCTGTATCGGACTGGCCAAAACGAGCAGGTCGCCATCGATCGTCAGGTTCGAGCCCGTGTTGGCGAGAACCTCGACCGTGCCGCCGATGATGTCGGAGCCCTCGGCGGCGCCGTCCGCCTGAAGCGTCGCGGACCCCGCGATCGTCAGGTCGTTCCCGTTGATCGCTTCGAGCAGAATTTCGGTCTTCGCGAACACATCGAGCCCATCGGCAAATCCGATATCGCCCAGGTTCGATTGCGCGATGAAGCCCGTGGTCGCTTTCGCATCGACGCTCGAGGAAAACTGGCCGCTTTCGGTGCGAATGTCCGCATCCACGCCGTTGTCGGAGAAGATCGCGATCTCGCGCCCGAACACTTCGCTGCCCGCCGACAGGATGATGTCGCCGTTGTCCATGCCTGCGGTCTGCGCGGGCTCGAAGCCGAGATTGCCGCCCAGCAGCATCTGGATCGGCGTCTGGTTCGGCGTGGCGACGACGTATATCACGTGATTGTCGCCCGGGCCGGTGCTGGCCGGCCCGGTCGTGTTGCCGGTATGCGTGATGGCATCGGGCACGCTGGTGCCGACGGGCACGACGATGTCGAACAGCCCGTTGGAGTAAGCCATGCCGACCTGCTCGCCCGCGACGTAGGCGGTGGCTCCATTGACGGTCGCGGTGCCGCCCATATCGATGAACGGAGCGGCGACGGCGAAGAAGCTGCCCTCGCCCGAGGCGATGATCTGCGCACCGGGTTGAATGGTGACGCCGGTGGTCTGCCCGCTCGTCCCGAACAGGTTGAGATAGCCGCTGCCGGACGATCCGCCGCCGTTGGTGAAATTGACGAAGCTGGCGACGTCGGGATCGAGCGTGGTCAGCAGCAGGCGGCCGACGTCGAACACCGCGTTCCCGCCGACGAGGATGCCGGTGGGCGAATAGAACATGACCGAGCCGCCGGACGAAAAGCCCCCGCTCGCGTTCTGCAGTCGGGAGATGACGGTTCCGTCGAACACCACCACATCGCCGTTGGACGAAGGCAAGATGCGGTTGAGCACGGCGAAGCCGCCTGCGTCGGGCAGATCCTGGTAGATCGCGGTGTTGCCCGCGGGCAGAAAGGTCAGCGCCTCCCCCTGCTGTCCGAGGGTCGGATCCCAATCGATGACCACGGTGTTGGTCTGCGCGGTGATCGTGTCCTGGCCGGTGACCGTGCGGTCGATGCCGGCACTGCCGCTGACCACGGTCGGCGTCGCCTGGAATGCCTGCGCCGCGACCGTTTCCGGGGTGAAGACGAGCATTGCCGCCATGGCGGCGCAGGCGGTCCCCTGAAGCAGCTTCGTGCGATTCGGGTTGCGGGCGACCATGTCAGTACCTCCAGGGAAGCAGGCGGGTGGTGATCGAGAGGAGCACGCGGACATCGCCGCGCGAGCCTTGGAAATCGGTCCGTTCGAGCGGGACGGCGAGCGAGAGGTCGGCCTGCATCCGCGCGCCCCAGGCGGCGCGCACGCCCCCGCCGGCGGACCATAACCGGTCGGGATTGAGCGGCTGGCGGCTCGGATCCTCGTTCCACGCCCAGGCGGCTTCGGTGAAGACATAGGGCTGGAACGCGAAGGCGTCGGCAGACGTCGGCGCCAGCGAGCCGTAGCGGACTTCCAGCGAAAGCCCCACGCCGCTGTCGCCGAGCACGATGCCCGGGTCGTACCCGCGCCCGATCGAGTAGTTGCCTGCCGCGAACTCCTCGAATGCGGGCAGCGGATCGCCGGTGAGCTGGCCGTCGGCGCGCAGGACGAAGGCGATGTTCGGCACCGGGCGATACTCGCCGAATGCGTCGAACCGGAGCGAGAGCGGTGTCGGGTCGGCTTCGATCCGGCTGGGCGGGACGGCCGCGCCGGTCACGCATGCGAGCGGCGACGGGCGGCAGTCGGGGCTCGAGTCGAACACATCGAGCCCTTGCCGAACTTCGACCGAGCCGCCGAGCCGGCTCCGCGGTTCGAACTGCGTATAGCCCCCGATCCGGGAGACGCTGTCGCGGTCGACCCATTCGCCGCCGACGCGCGCGAACATCGTGCGGACGCGGTCGCGGGTGAGCGTGATCGAATTCACCTCCACATCCTGGTCGATGTAATCGAACCCCAGGTCGCCGAGGATCGTCGCTTCGCGCGAACGGCGCAGCGGATAGCTCGCGAGCACGCTGGCGAAGAGCGTCTCCGATTCGAGGTCGAAGTTGGCGATGTCGATATCGGGCTCGGTCCAGCTATAGGTGAACTGGCCGGCGATGCGCAGCCCTTCGGATCCGATGCGCGATTCGTGTCCGAGCTGGACCGTCTGCTGTTCCTTGAAGTCGGCGGTCGAGAACAGCGCGAGCGAGGTGCGGTCGCCGGTTCCGATCAGATCGTAAACCTCGCCGCGCAACAGCCCGCCGAAGCGGCCGAGTGCTTTCGAGCCGTAGTTCTGCACGTTGAAATCGATCGCGCCGCGCCGGCGCAGTACGGCGATCTCGCCGACAAGATCGCCCGGGGCGCCGCCCGCCGCCGGACGCAGCGAGAGGCGGACGTCGACACCCGGCAGATCGTCCGCGAGCAGCAGGTAGCGTTCGGCCTCGTAGGTGTTGAACACCGGCTGCCCGACCAGCTTCTGGAGGTAGCTGGCGACGAGTTCCTCCGAAGGCCCGGCCTCGCCGCGCACGCGCAACGCCGTCAGCCGCCCGAACACGATGCGCAGTTCGGCATCGCCGTTGCTCAGCCGCTGCTCGGGGATTTCGACGGTGGCGAGGTAGCCCGCCCGCTGAAGGATCGAAGCGGCCTGCGCGCGAATGTCGCACAGAACCGAGATCGGCAGGTCGCGGCCGAGATATTCGTTGTAGGCCGGGGCCAGCGATACCTCGGGCGCATTCTCTGCCCCGGTGAACCGAACGGAATTCAAGGTAACGCGAATGGTCTGATAGTCGGGCAGGTCGAGCGCGCAGGGAAGCCGCTCCATCTCGCCGTCGATGGTGAGCGTGACCCCCTCGCGATCGGGCTGCCGCGCTTCGGGCGGAAGCAGTTCCTCGCGCGTCGGCGGAGAAACTTGCGGAGCGGTCTGCGCCGATGCCGACGTAGCCAGGCCAGCGCCTCCCAGCACGAGCGAAGCGGTCGATACGAACAGCAAATGGCGGATCCCGCCGACACCGGCGTGCGAGATCGCGCTGGTATGGTTGCGCACCACAGACTCCCCCCTTCGAGCCCGCCAATGCCCAGGCGGGCTTCCTTTCGGAAAAACACCGAACTTGGTATTCGATTTCTCAGAGGGTGGATGTGATACGCGTCACAACCATTTGCACGAGCGCCCCTGGGCGACCCTGTTTTGCGCGGATGATACGACCCGCGAGGCAATAATCAAGCGACTAAAACTTGTTTGGTTACGGCGAGGAAGCATCATCGACGCGGGCTTCGCCGAGGAGGTGGCCAGGTCCGGAGAGAGGCGTCAGGCGGGCTGAGCGCCCTTCTCCCTCTTCTTCGGCGCTTCCCGGCGACGGTGATCCTGGATGAAATCCTCCTTCACGCCGCCGGTACGATCGCCCTCGGCGGTATCGTAATCGCCCTGCGGATCGTCATCGATCTCGTATTCCATCGCGCATCTCCTTCGATGACGAAACGCACGAAATCGCGAATCGATGATCGCGCGCCCGACAATTTCTGTCGATCGCGTTCAACCGTGCAGCGCGTGCCGGCGAAGCGCCTCGTAATCCTCGCGGCAAGCCTCGGCGACCTCGGCATAGGGGCCTTCGAGCGCGGGGGGCGGGCCCGGCGGCGGGCCGAAGCCGGTCGAGGCGTTGACCTTGTCGTACCAGTGCGCGCCCCACACCCCGTCCTGCGCATGCGGGCCGCGCCGCCAGTTCAGCATGGCCCTGTCCCATGCGATGCCCAGCGCCCCGCACAGCCGCCCGAGCACGCCGGCCGGATCGGCGAGGATGTCGTCCGAATCGACGACCGGCGGGATCCGGCCCGAGCGCGCGGCCTCGTGCTCGAAATAGCCGCGCAACTGCGCGAAGCCGAGCATCTCGGGCCGGCGCAGTTCGTTCTTCGCGGCATAGCTCGCGACCACCCGCTCGGGCGCGCGGATGAGGAAGGCGTGGCGGTGGTTCGGCATGTCCGCGATGCCGACCGGGCCGACCATGTGGTGCGGCATGTGCTTCTGATACCAGGTCGGCGCGCCGCCCGGCGCATCGCCCGATTGCGCGGCGAGCACCGAGCGCCAGTCGCAATCCAAGTCGGCGATCGTCTCGGCCGCCATCGGATGCGGCTCGCCGGTGGCCTCGAGGAACGCGCCGTAGAACGGCTCGTCGCTGACCGCGCAGTCGCTCCGCGCGCCGAAGCTGCGCATCATCGCGGTGGAGATGTTGCGCGGACCCGACCACATGGCGATGCGGACGGTCATTGGCGACCTCTCCCGCTCACATCCTGGGCCAGGCGCTCGAGATAGAGCCTTTGCAGCCGCTCCACCATCGGGCCGCGTTCGGCGCCAAGCACGCGCCCGTCGACCGTCCCGACCGGCGCGACCCCGGCGAAAGTGCCGGTGGTGAACGCCTCGTCAGCGCCGTAGACGTGGGTGAGCGAGAAGTTGCGCTCGAACACCGGGATGCCCGCCGCTCGCGCGACTTCGATCACCACGCCGCGGGTGATCCCGTCGAGGCAGTAGTCGCCGCTCGAGGTCCAGATTTCCCCGTCCCTGGCGATGAAGAAGTGCGTCGAGTTGCAGGTCGCCACGAAGCCGTGCGGGTCGAGCATCAGCGCCTCGTCCGCGCCCGCCTGCGCCGCCTGAATGCACGCCGTGATGCAGTTCAGCTTCGAATGCGAGTTGAGCATCGGATCCTGCACGTCGGGATAGCCGCGCCGGACGTGGACCGTGAACAGATCGAGCATCCGCGTCGCGGTCTCGGGCGCGGGCTCCTTCCACTCGGGAATGAGCACGATCGTCGCGGGCGTTACGACCACGCGCGGGTCCTGATAGGGGGTCGAGCGTACGCCGCGCGTCACCATCAGGCGGATATGCGCGCCGTCTTCGGTCATTCCGTTCGCGTCGAGCACCGCGTAGAGCCGCCGCTCCAGTTCCTCCCGGTCGATCCCGATATCCATCGCAATCGCCTTGGCCCCGCGCCACAGACGGTCGAGATGCCGGTCGAGGAAGGCGAGCCGGCCGCGATGGAGGCGGAGCCCTTCCCACACCCCGTCGCCGAGCATGAACCCGCTGTCGAACACGCTGACCCTGGCTTCGGCGCGCGGGAAATGCTCGCCGTTGACGTCGATCAGAATGTCTTCGTTGCGCCCGTCCGGGACGTAGAGATGCGTGCCTTTGGCCATATGTTCAGCGTCCCCTTCCAATGATGTCGTCCATCATCTCGCGCAGCTTGGGATCCCACTCGGCGCGCAGTTCCCTTACCTTGGCGAGCAGCGGCTCGTTCTCCCAGGCCGGCACGTCGTTGCGGTAGAGATCGGCCACTTCGCGCATCGATGTCCGGTCCATCTCCTCGAACGCATCGCGCATCGCGGTGGCCGACTGCCGGTCCGCGCCGAGCGCCTCGTAGGCGGAGCGGCCCATGCGCAGCGAGGCGTCGTAGGTCTCGCGCACCACGTCGCGCGCGCCCATCGCCCACAAGTGATAGACGTGGTCCCGGTCGATCGCGCGCGCGATGACGTGCAGGTTCGGGAAGTTCTGGATCGCATAGCCGACCAGCTTGTCGATCTGCTCGCGCTCGTCGAGCGCCACGATCAGCAGCTTCGCGCGCGCGATCCCGGCGCTGGCGAGCAGATCGGGCCGGGTCGCATCGCCGAAGTAGCTCTGCACGCCGAACTTCTTGAGATGTTCGAGGTGGGTCGAATCGTAGTCGATCACCGTCGCGCGGTGCCCTGC
>CAMPIA010000011.1 GCA_946886175.1 uncultured Altererythrobacter sp. | reverse complement strand
TCGGGCTGGTAGTAGTCGTAGTAGCTGACGAAATACTCGACCGCGTTGTTGGGGAAGAAGCTCTTGAACTCGCCATAGAGCTGCGCGGCGAGGATCTTGTTCGGCGCGAGCACCAGCGCGGGGCGCTGGAGCGCCTCCACCACCTTGGCCATCGTGAAGGTCTTGCCCGAGCCGGTGACGCCGAGCAGGACCTGGGTCTGCTCGCCGTCCTTCGCCGCCTCGACCAGCTCGGCGATCGCCGTGGGCTGGTCGCCTGCCGGCTGGTAGTCGGAAACGAGCTCGAACTTGCGCCCGCCCATCGATTTCTCGGGACGCTGCGGTTTGTGCGGCTTGAATCCTCCGGACGTGTCGGGCTCTTCCAGTCCGCGGCGGATGACGAGTTCGGCCATGCGCCGCGATATGGGCGTGCAGGCCGCGCGCGGCAAGCGCTTGGCAGCGACCGCGGCGCTTGGTAGCTGTGGGTCCGGCGATCTGCGCCAGGGAGCGGTGGAATGCGTGCAATGATCATTGTCGTCGGCGGCGCGCTCGCGCTCTCGGCGTGCGGCGAAGCCGACCAGCCCAAATCGCCGGAGGAAGTGATGGCCGCTGCGGAGAACCTGGTGAAGCCGCGGCCCGGCCTCTATCGCAGCAGCTCCGAGATCATCGATTTCGAGATCCCCGGCATCCCGCCCGAACAGGCCGCGCGGATGCGCGACATGGCGGCGGGCCTGCAGGGCGAGGCGCGCACCCAGTGCCTCACGCAGGCGGAGGCCGACGAAGGCTTCAAGCGCGTGGTCAAGCGGCTCGGCGAAGGCTCCGAAGGGGTCAAATGCGCGTTCGACCGGTTCGACGCCGATGGCAGCGAACTCGATGCGGCACTCACCTGCAGCGGGCCCGGAGGGGTCGATGCGAAGATGACGATCGACGGCACCGTCGAGGCCGAATCGAGCCGTATGCGGATGGCGATGAGCCAGAGCTCGCCCGCCATTCCCGGCGGTGAAATGCGCATGACGATGCAGGTCTCCTCCGAACGCATCGGTGACTGTCCGTGACGGGGGCGTAGCGGAACACGCTCGTTCAGCGGCCGTTAGCCATGCCGAGGCATATTGACCCGATGGCAACGCAACCCGCGCCCTCTTCGTTCGCGCATCTGCCCAGCTCGCGGGAAGAGCTGGCGCAGCGCTGGGAACTGGCGCGCGAGCCGGCGCTCGAGACCGGCGGTCCCAAGCTGCGCTATCTGATCGGCGAATTGTCGCATTTCGCAGAGCCGATCCGGCGGCCCCTGCGCAAGATCGAGATCGCGGTCGCGGCGGAAGCACGCACGGTCATGCTGCTGCCGGGCTTCGCGACCCACCCGATCCGCATGCGCTACATGGCGCACCAGCTCGAGCGGGCCGGACACAAGGTCAAGCGCTGGGGGCTCGGGTTCAACTTCGGCCCGACCGAAGACAATGTCCGCTATCTCGAGCAGCGCCTGATCGAGGTGCACGAACGCTACGGCCGCGAGGTCCATCTGATCGGCTGGAGCCTGGGCGGCCTGTTCGCGCGCGAGATCGCCAAGCGCCAGCCGGACCGGGTGGCGAAGGTGGTCACGATGGGCTCGCCATTCTCGGGCAATCCGCGCGCCAACAACGCCTGGCGCATCTATCAGTTCGTCACCGGACATCGTGTCGACCGGCCGCCGATCGAATCCGACATTTGCGAGAAGCCGCCGGTGCCCACGGTCGCACTGTGGAGTCCGCGCGACGGCATCGTCAGCGCGCGCAGCGCCTGCGGACGCGAATGCGAGCGCGACCGGGCGGTGGCGCTGCGCTGCACGCACCTGGGATTTACTTACGCGCCCGAGGCGATTCACGCGGTCTTGCGGGAACTCGACGCCGCCTGAACCTTTCCCTTTGGTATGCGGATCGGCCGGTGTCGGCTCCAGTTTCCGCGCTAACCGGAGCGGCCAGGGGGTTCATGTACGAGGCGGATACGAAATTCGACGAGATGCGCATTGGCGACGGTTCCGTTCGCCCCGCCTACAAAGACTATTTCGGCTGGTTCGACGATCAGGATTCCAAGCTCCTGATGCGCAAGCATCGGGACGCCGAAATCGCCTTCCGCCGCACCGGCATCACCTTCAACGTCTATGGCGAAAACGAAGCCGAAGAGCGGTTGATTCCGTTCGACATGGTGCCGCGCATCATCACCGCGACCGAATGGCGGCGCCTGACGCGCGGGATCGAGCAACGCGTGAGCGCGATCAACGCCTTCATCCACGATCTCTACCACCGCCAGGAAATCGTCCGCGCGGGCCGCATCCCCGAGCGGTTGCTGCGCAACAACGACGCCTGGCTCCCGCATATGGTCGGTTTCACCCCGCCGGGCGGGGTCTATACCCATATCGTCGGGATCGACCTCGTGCGCACCGGACCGAACGAATTCTTCGTGCTGGAGGACAACGCGCGCACGCCCTCCGGCGTCAGCTACATGCTGCAGAACCGCGAAACGATGATGGCGATGTTCCCCGATCTGTTCACGCGGGTTCCGGTGCGCACGGTCTCGGACTATCCGCGGCGGCTCGCCAAAAGTCTCGCCGCCTGCGCGCCCAGGGGGACCGAGGGCAAGCCCAACGTCGCCGTGCTCACGCCCGGCATCTACAACAGCGCCTATTTCGAGCACGCCTTTCTCGCCGATCAGATGGGGGCCGAACTGGTCGAAGGAAGCGACCTGCGGGTGACCGACGGGCGCGTGGCGATGCGCACCACGCGCGGATACGAGCCGGTCGACGTGCTCTACCGCCGGGTCGACGACGAATTTCTCGATCCGCTCAGCTTCAATCCCGACAGCGTGCTGGGCGTGCCGGGGATCATGGACGTGTATCGCGCGGGCCGGATCACGATCGCCAATGCACCGGGCACCGGGGTGGCGGACGACAAGGCGATCTACAGCTTCATGCCCGACATCGTGGAGTTCTACACCGGCGAGAAGCCGCTGCTGCCCAATGTCGAGACCTGGCGCTGCGCCGACCCCGACGGCCTGGCCTACGTGCTCGACAACCTCGCCGAACTGGTGGTGAAGGAAGTCCACGGCTCGGGCGGTTACGGCATGCTGATCGGCCCTGCCGCCTCGAAGCGCGAGCTGGCGGATTTCCGCAAGAAGCTGAAGGCGCGGCCGGAGAACTACATCGCCCAGCCGACGCTGGCGCTTTCCACCTGCCCGATCTTCACCCGCGCCGGCCTTGCGCCGCGCCACGTCGATCTGCGGCCCTTCGTTCTCGTCTCGCCCCAGGGGATCGAAATCACGCCCGGCGGGCTGACCCGCGTCGCGATGCGCAAGGGCTCGCTGGTCGTCAATTCGAGCCAGGGTGGAGGTACGAAGGACACCTGGGTGCTGAAAGACTGATGCGCAGGAACCCGCCTTGCTAGGCCGCACCGCCCACGGCCTGTTCTGGATGTTCCGCTACCTCGAGCGGGCGGAGAACACCGCGCGTCTGCTCGAGGCCGGGTTCCACATGGCGCTGACGCGCGATGTCGCGACCGCCGAAGAGGAGTGGCGCTCGGTAATCGAGGCGTTCGGGCAGCGCGCGGGCTACGAAGCCAAGCACGGCACCTACACCGGGCATCAGGCGTGGAACTACCTGTTCCGCGATCCCGACAACGCCACCAGCGTGCTGGCGATGATCGGCGCCGCGCGAACCAACGCGCGCGCCGTCCGCAATGCGATCAGCGGCGAGTTGTGGGAAGCGGTCAACGAAAGCTGGATGGAGATTTCCAAGCTCCTGGCGCGGCCCGTGCCGCAGGGCAGCGTGGGCGAGGCGGTGCAGATCATCCGCCGCGCGGGCACCGTGGTGCTCGGGGCGATGACCGGGTCGATGCTGCGCAACGAAGGTTACCATTTCGCCCGCGCGGGCACGTTCGTCGAGCGCGCGGACTGCATCTCCCGCATTCTCGACATGAAATACTACCTGCTGCTTCCTTCGCTCTCCTACGTCGGAACCAGCCTCGATACCGGGCAGTGGGACCAGGTGCTCCGCTCTGTTTCCGGCGACCGTGCGTTCCGCTGGCTCAACGCCGGCCAGATCGATGCGCGCGGCATCGTCGAGTTCCTCGTGCTCGACGACCGCTTCCCGCGCAGCCTGGCGTTCTGTCACTCGGCGCTGCGCGAGGATCTCGCCGCGCTCGCGCGCATTCATGGCCATGAGGGGGCGAGCAACGCGCTGATGCGCGAGAGCGGGACGCACATCTCCGGCCTCACGATCGAGGACATCTTCGACATGGGACTGCACGAATTCCTGCTCGAATTCATGTCCGCCAACGGTGCGATCGCCGAAGCGATCGCCGACGACTACAGGTTTATGGTCTGATGCGCCTCTCGATCCGTCATAGAACACGCTACGCCTTCGCCGAGCCCGTCGTCCACGCGTTGCAGCGCCTGCGGCTGAAGCCAAAGGCGACGCAGGGGCAACGCATCCTGTCGTGGGACATGGATTACGAAAGCGCCCACACCGAACTCGAATACGACGATCAGCATTTCAACACCGTCACGCTCGTCTCGGTCGAGCAGGGCGCGCGCGAGGTCGTGGTGAGCTGCACCGGAGTGGTGGAGACCGAAGACAATGCCGGCGTGATCGGGCAGCATTCGGGCCACCTTCCTTTGTGGAGCTTCCTGTCGCAGACCGACCGGACGCGGCCGGGCGCCAACGTGCGTGGGCTGCTGCGCGATCTGAAGCCCGCGCCAGACGGCAAGCTCGACTTCCTCCACGCGCTGTCGCAGCGCATCCGCGACGCGGTCGAATACCGCACCGGATCGACCGGAGTGAACACCACCGCCGAACAGGCTGCCGGTGCGGGGATGGGCGTGTGTCAGGACCATGCCCAGATCTTCATCGGTGCCGCGCGCGAAGCGGATATTCCCGCGCGCTACGTCAGCGGCTACCTGATGATGAACGACCGCATCGATCAGGAAGCCACGCACGCCTGGGCCGAAGCGCACGTGGATGGCCTGGGGTGGATCGGGTTCGACATCTCGAACGGCATCTGTCCCGATCCGCGCTACGTTCGCGTGGCTACCGGGCGCGACTATCGCGACGCCGCGCCGATCACCGGAATCAGCTTCGGGGTTGCCAGCCAGGACTTGCAAGTCGATGTGGCGGTCGAACAGCAGCAGGTGGATCAATAAATGACGTATTGTGTGGGCATGGTGCTCGACAAAGGCCTCGTCCTGATGAGCGACACCCGCACCAATTCGGGCGTCGACAACATCTCGGTGTTCCGCAAGATGTGCCACTGGCAGGTGCCGGGCGAGCGCATTCTGGCGGTGATGACCGCGGGCAATCTCGCGACGACGCAGGCGGTCATCAGCCAGCTCGAGGAACGCACCAAGGTGCCGGCAGAGCGGCACAATTCGCTGCTCGAAGCGCCGAGCATGTTCCAGGTCGCGACCGAGGTCGGCCGTCTCTTGCGCGCGACGATCGAGGAGCGGCAGGAAGCCAATGCCGAACGGGGGCGAGGGCGTTTCACCGCCTCGATGATCCTTGCCGGTCAGATCAAGGGCATGGAGCCGCGGCTGTTCCTGATCTATCCCGAAGGCAATTTCATCGAGGCGAGCTTCGACACGCCGTTCTTCCAAGTCGGGGAGACCAAGTACGGCCGCCCGATCCTGATCCGGGGCTACGATCGCACGATGAGCTTCGAGGATGCGGTCAAACTGCTCACCGTGTCGTTCGATTCTACGCTCAAGGCGAACTTGTCGGTCGGGCTGCCGCTCGATCTGATGGTGATTGCGCGCGACGGGTTCGAGGCGACCCACACTCGCCGCATCACCCATGACGATGCCTATTTCCAGGCGATCTCGTCGAGCTGGGGCGACGCGCTGCGTACCGCGTTCCACTCGCTGCCGGACTATAGCTTTTACGCGGGGGACGAGGCCGACGAAGCCTGAGACGGCGGCCTAGGCAGTACTGCGGACCGTAGCCACCCTTAGACAAATGCTCCGATACCGAGCAAAACTCTCGCTGCGCCTGCCCGTCGATCGTGGCGAAATAGTACGCGGTTATAGCGAGTTACATTGTCCGAAACGGCGCTTCTAGCGCAATCATTCCACGGCCATACGCTGCATCCATCCCGGTATGGATGACCGGATCACGCTCCATATCGTCGATCCCGACAGCCGCGCGCGGGCGGAAATCGCGCAGACCGCGTTCGCGCTCGGCCACCACGCCGAAGTTTACGGCACGGTCGACGAACTGGCGGACTACATGCCCGAACGCGGCCTGGCGCTGCTGCGCGACCATCGCGGCTGGGATGGCGTGGGCGAGGCGATCCGCACGCTGAACGAAAACTCGGTCTGGTTGCCGGTTATCGCCATGGCGACCGATCCCACCACCGACAGGGTGGTCGAGGCGATCCGCGGCGGCGCGTTCGACTACCTGGGCCTGCCGCTGAGCGCTGGCGCGCTCGACACGGCCGTTTCGCGCGCGGTGGGTGAAGCGGGCGAACATGCAGCGGCGCAACGGCGGCTGGCCGAAGCGCGCCAACGCATCGGCACGCTGACCCCGCGCGAGCGCGAAGTGCTCGACTGGCTCGCCGAGGGGCAGAGCAACAAGGCGATCGCCCATGCGCTCGCCATCAGCCCGCGCACCGTCGAGATCCACCGCGCCAACATGATGGCGAAGCTCGGCGCGCGGCATCCGGTGGACGCGGTGCGGATCCGCCTCGATGCCAAGGGCGGAAGCCAGGGTCCGGACCGCTAGCGGCAGAATCCGCCGTCGCCACCGCGCTCGACGTGGAAGTGGTTGCGGTGCGCGGCGTTGTATTCGGGGCCGAGCACCGTGCGGAAGCGCTTGCAGGCGCTGCGCTGCACGACGCGCAGGAACTCGCGCTCGGCCGAGGTGCCTTCGTCCCAATCGTCGAGCACGCTGACCCGGCGGCCATCGGCGAGATGGAACGCGGCCACGTCGATCGCCGCGGCCGAAGCATGGGCCGAGCGGCGGCCCGTGCCGGCGACGTTGCGGCAGGCATAACTGCCCATCGTCTCGATCCGCACGATCGGGCTGCCGAGATAGACCCGCGCGGCGCGATCGACACCGTAGCGGACCCAGGCGGTGAAGGCGGTCGCGGTCGGACAGGTGACGGGGCCGAGGTTGCTGACCGAGAATGCGCCGTTGTCTCCCGGAAGACGGTTGAGATCGACGGTGTTCAGCAGCGTGCAGCCTTCACCGGCGTAGCGATCGGGCAGCGGACTGAACCCGGCCCCGCTGGCGCCGAGTTCGGCGAGGCACTGGCGCGCCTCGCGGTTGTTGGAGATTGTGCTTCCCGAGGTAGGGCCGCGCGGGCTCTCGGAACGGTCGCTTCCGGGCAGCATCTGGCATCCGGCAAGCGCCAGCAGGGCGAGGCAGGAGGCTAGCGCGCGAAGCATACCGCCCTTGTGCGCAAATATGGTTAACGCGAAGTTGACCGCCAATGCTTCACATCGCTCTCAGGAACCCGGCACGGGCTTCGGCGGGGGTACGGTGGCGAGGCTGACGGCCCAGATGGCGAGCCACGAAGCGATGAAGCCGGGGATGATCTCGTAGACGCCTTCGCCCCCCAGGAAGCTGCTGTTCCAGCCGAGCGCGATCCACACGATCACCACCGCGGCTCCGGTCACCAGGCCGGCCACCGCGCCAGCGCCGGTCATCCGATTCCAGGTCAGCGAGAGCACGATCAACGGTCCGAACGCGGCGCCGAACCCGGCCCATGCGTTCGATACCAGGCCGAGCACCTGGCTGTCCGGGTCCGAAGCGATCACGATCGCCGCGACCGAGACCAGCAGCACCGCGAACCGGCCGACATTGACCAGTTCGCGCTCGCTCGCCTGCTTTCGCAGGAACAGGCGATAGAAATCCTCGGTCAGCGAGCTCGACGATACCAGAAGCTGTGAGCTGATCGTGCTCATGATCGCGGCCAGCAGCGCGGCGAGCAGGAAGCCGGTGATCAGCGGATGGAACAGCAGGTTGGCGAGGACGATGAAGATCGTCTCGGGATCGTCGATCACCATCCCGTTGCGCTCGGCGTAGGCGCGGCCGGCGAGGCCGATGCCGAGCGTGCCCATCAGGCAGATGAACATCCAGCCCATCCCGATGTTGCGGGCGACCGCCACGTCCTTCTGGCTGCGGATCGCCATGAAGCGCACGATGATGTGGGGCTGCCCGAAATAGCCGAGACCCCAGGTCACCGCCGAGAGGAAGCCGATGAAGGTCAGGCCGTAAGTCAGGTCCAGAAAGCCCGGCTGGACCAGCGTAAGCGATTCCCCCGCGCTCCCCCCGGGGCCGAATATGACGACCAGCGGCATCAGCACCAGCGCCACCATCATAATCACGCCCTGGACGAAATCGGTCAGGCTGACCGCAAGAAAGCCGCCGATCATGGTGTAGATCAGCACCACGCCCGCCGTCAGCAAGATGCCGAACATGTAGTCGCTCATGCCCATGTCGCCGAACGCGCCGGCGAAGCTGGTCATGAACAGCTTGCCGCCGCCGACGAGGCCCGAGGCGGTATAAACGGTGAAGAACACGACGATGATGATCGCCGAGACCACGCGCAGCGCGGTCGCCTTGTCGGGGAAGCGGTTGGCGAGGAATTCGGGGATCGTCAGCGCATTGCCGTAGTCGATCGTTTGCTGGCGCAGCCGCGGCGCGACGACGACCCAGTTGACCAGCGCGCCGACGAACAGGCCGATGCCGATCCACCCCGCGACCAGGCCGGAAACGTAGAGCGCGCCCGGAAGGCCGAGCAGCAGCCAGCCCGACATGTCCGAGGCGCCGGCGCTGAGCGCGGCCACCGAGGGCGACAGGCCCCGCCCGCCGAGCAGATAGCCTTCGGAAGTGTCGGTCGACTTCTTCCAGGCGTAGAGCCCGATGGCGAGCATGAGGATGAAATAGAGGGTGAGCGAAATCAGGGTGCCGGTCTGCATGCGTCGGCACGTAACAAATGGAATCGCTGCTGACCACCTGCTGTATCAGGCGTTAACGGCGCTTGTTGATGAAACACATGCGCGGCGCGCCCCTACGCTGTAGGGAACGCGCCGACGGAATCCTACATCGTGACCGGTTCGGCTTTCGGCAGCCCGCCGCTTTCCGCCTGCTGCATCAGCTCTTCCTTGCGCGCGAGCATCTGCTCGCCGAGCGCGTCGAGATCGACGTCGGTCGCACGGGCCTGCTGGAAGAGGTTGCCGTTCATCTTCTCCTCTTCCTTGACGTGGTGCTCGATCTGTTCCTTGAGCACGGTCATCTTGGCGTCGTAAAACGCCTCGTCGGGCCCGCCGGCCTCGATCTCGTTGACCAGGACCTTGGCGCCGTCGTGCTCGACATAGGCTTCCTTGAGCAGCGCCTCGTCCTCGATCTTGCCCTCGAGCGCGGGGTAGAAGATCTCTTCCTCGATCATCGTGTGGATCTTGAGCTCGGTGCAGATCTGGCGAGCGATCTGCTCCTTCTTGTCCTTGCCGCCGGCGTTCTCGAATTTGGAGAACAGATCCTCCACCTTGCGGTGGTCCTGCGTCAGGATATGCGTCGCGTCGGTATCGCCGGTCATTCGGGTATTGGCCATGTTCGGTCTCCTCTGCGCACCGGAACGCGAGGAAAACCGCCTTGGTTCCAAGATTGAACTGAGTTGAATTATTCCCCGAACCGTGGCCGCGGCCCGGCCATCCGATCAGCGCCTCGATCGCCTTAACGATCTGCCGCTCACACGTCCCGACCACGATCCAGTTGACCAGCGGGCCCACGAACAGCCCGATGCCGAGCATCAGGAAGGAAGTAGATGGAACGCGGCGTAAAAGACTGTGGCCCGGTTGCCACCATGCAGCGTGAATTTGCATGGAGGGGATCGTTGAAATCAAACCGGAATTCACACCTTCTCGTTTCGTCTGCCGCCATCGTTGCGCCCATCGGTAAGCGCGTATTTTCAGTAGTTTAAATGTGGCATTCATAATCCCGTCGGCAAAGCGGTGCTTGTCGATCCGCTTCGGCGGATCGGCATGGTGCCGGAACCGAAGCGCAGTTGCCGGATTTGGCCGGGACAAGGTTCGCAATTAAGGAAAAGTTATGAAAAAGCATCTGCTTGCTGGCCTCGCGGCTGGCGGTTTCGCGCTGTCTGCCGCGCCTGCCATGGCGCAAAGTTCGGATGAGCCGGTTTACTTCGACGGCCCTTACGTCGGGGGATCGGTCTCGTACGACATTCAGTCGAACGACGGCGGCGATACGCTGGCGTTTGATACCGATGGTGACGGGGTCAGCGACAACGTCAACAATGCTGCTGGCGTGGATGCATTCGCCCCCGGCTTCTGCAGCGGCCAGGCGCGTTCCGGTCTCGCCGCCGATGGCTGCACCAGCGATAAGGACGATATCGGCTATGCAGGCCGGGTCGGGTTTGACAAGCGCTTCAACGGTGGCCCGTTCGTGGCGGGTGTTCTGCTCGAAGGCAGTTCGTCGGACGCGATCGACTACACCACCGGCTTCAGCTCCACGCCGGCGAGCTACACGCTCAACCGTGAGCTGGACTATGCGATTTCGGCCCGTGCGCGTGCCGGTTTCTCGCCCGGTGACGGGCGCGGTCTGTTCTACGTCACTGGCGGCGGCAGCTATGCCAAGATCAGGCACGGCTTTACGACTACGAACAACGCCAACTCGTTCGCCGAGCGTGAAGATGGCGACATGGTGTGGGGTTATCAGGCCGGCGCGGGCGTCGAGCTCATGCTGACCCAGAATATCGGCCTCGGTCTCGAGTACCTCTACTCGAACTACAAAGACGATAACTTCTTCGTCGAAGTGGGTCAGGGCACCGCGCCTGTGACCAACGCCTTCCTAATCGATTCCGGCCGGACGGACATCCGCCCGTCGGATACCAATTTCGAAGTCCAGTCGCTGCGCACCTCGCTCAGCTTCCACTTCTGATATCGGGCAAATGAAGAAGGGCGGTGCCTCGCGGCGCCGCCCTTTTTCGTGCCCGGTGAAATCAGGTGGAGTCCTTGCGCCGCGCCTTCTTGCGTTCGTGCGGGTCGAGGATCGCCTTGCGCAAACGGATGCTCGTCGGCGTCACTTCGACCATCTCGTCGTCGTCGATATAGGCGATCGCCTGTTCGAGGCTCATGCGGCGCGGGGGGGTGAGGCGGATCGCGTCGTCCTTGCCGGTCGAGCGGAAGTTGGTCAGCTGCTTCGACTTCATCGGGTTGACCTCGAGATCGTCGGGCTTGGCGTTCTCGCCGATGATCATCCCTTCGTAGATCTTCGCGCCGCCGCCGATGAACAGCTCGCCGCGCTCCTCCAGCGCGTTGAGCGCGTAAGGCACGGCCTCGCCCGGGACCATCGAGATCAGCACGCCGTTCTGGCGGCCCTCGATCGGGCCCTTGTGAACGTCGTACTTCTCGTAGAGCCGGTTCATGATGCCGGTGCCGCGCGTGTCGGAGAGGAACTCGCCGTGATAGCCGATCAGGCCGCGGCTCGGGGCGGAGAAGGTGATGCGGGTCTTGCCCTGGCCCGAGGGGCGCATCTCGGTCAGCTCGGCCTTGCGCCGCTGCATCTTCTCGACGACCGTGCCCGAATGCTCGTCGTCGACGTCGATCACGACCGTCTCGTAAGGCTCCATGCGCTTTCCGCCTTCCTCGCGGAACAGCACGCGCGGGCGGCTGATGCCGAGCTCGAAGCCTTCGCGGCGCATCGTCTCGATCAGCACGCCGAGCTGCAATTCGCCGCGGCCGGCGACCTCGAAGCTGTCCTTGTCGGCGCTCTCGGTGATGCGGATCGCGACGTTGGTCTCGGCTTCGCGGTAGAGGCGGTCGCGGATCATGCGGCTGGTGACCTTGCTGCCCTCGCGCCCGGCGAGCGGGCTGTCGTTGACCGCGAAGCGCATGGCCAGCGTCGGCGGATCGATCGGCTGCGCCTTGATCGGCTCCTTCACCGAAGGATCGGCGATGGTGTTGGCGACGGTGGCCTTCTCGAGGCCCGCCAGCGCGATGATGTCGCCGGCCTGCGCGCGCTCGACCGGCACCCGCTCGAGCCCGTCGAAGCTCATCAGCTTGGTCGCGCGGCCGACTTCGACGACCTTGCCGTCGACATCGATCGCATGGATCGGATCGTTGACGTTGATCGTGCCCGACTGGACCCGGCCGGTGAGCACGCGGCCCATGAAGTTGTCGCGGTCGAGCAGGGTGGCGAGGAAGCTGAACGGCCCATCGGCGTCGAGGCCGGGGGCGGGGACGTGGCTGGTGATGAGTTCGAAAAGCGGGGTGAGGTCGCCGCTGCGCGCGTTCTCGTCCTCGCTGGCGTAGCCGTCGCGGCCCGAGGCCCAGAGCGAGGGGAATTCGAGCTGGTCGTCGTCGGCATCGAGGCTGGCGAACAGGTCGAACACTTCGTCGAGCACTTCCTGCGGCCGCGCGTCGGAGCGGTCGATCTTGTTGACCACCACGATGGGGCGCAGGCCGAGCGCGAGCGCCTTGCCGGTGACGAACTTGGTCTGCGGCATCGGGCCTTCGGCCGAATCGACCAGCAGGATGACCCCGTCGACCATGGAAAGGATACGCTCGACCTCGGCGCCGAAGTCCGCGTGGCCGGGCGTATCGACGATGTTGATCCGCGCGCCGTTCCACTCGACCGAGGTGCACTTGGCGAGAATCGTGATCCCGCGTTCCTTCTCCAGATCGTTCGAATCCATCGCGCGTTCCTCCACGCGCTGGTTGTCGCGGAAGGTACCGGACTGGCGGAAGAGCTGGTCGACGAGCGTGGTCTTGCCGTGGTCGACGTGGGCGATGATCGCCACGTTGCGGAGGGCGTCTGACATCATGTGGGCTTTCGGTTCGCTGGGCGCGCGCGATGGTGCGGCGCGATAATCGCGCGCGCCCTAGACGAGATGCTGCATTGCGGCAAGGTGCGTCGGCCGGGAGTCGCTCGTTCGCGGCGATACTCCCGGCGCCGGATGCCGCCCTGCCGCGCAGACTGTGACTCTAAAGGCACATTGACCAAATGTCCGGGCCGGACGTGCCGTAACATCTTGAGAGGTTGCGTCTAAGGACCTATTCGGCGGGAGGAGCGGGGTCTATTTCACTGGTCTCGCGCTTCACCGTTCTGGAGAGGAAATTTGATGCGCTTCACCGCTTCCGTTCGTTCGGCCCTGTTCGCAGGCGTGGCCGGGCTCGCCCTTCCTTCGGCCGCCTTCGCCCAGGCCGCGGTCGATCCGGGCGAACCGAATCCCGACGGCGACAGCTTCGAGCAGCAGGCCGACAGCGCCACCGGCAACGAGATCATCGTGACCGCGACCAAGCGCGCGCAGACGCTGCAGGACGTGCCGGTCGCGGTAAGCGTGACCACCGCCGAGACGATCGAGCGCGCGCAGATTCGCGACATCGCGGACCTCGCCACCCTCGTGCCCTCGCTGCGTGTCAGCCAGTTGCAGAGCGCTTTCGCCACCAGTTACTCGGTTCGCGGCTTCGGCACGGACGGTAACAATATCGGTCTCGAGCCCTCGGTCGCGATGTTCGTCGACGGCGTCTATCGCAGCCGCGCGATCGCGCAGATTTCCGATCTTCCCGACATTCAGCGGGTCGAAGTGCTGCGCGGGCCGCAGTCGACGCTGTTCGGGAAGAACGCCAGCGCGGGCGTGATCTCGATCGTGACCAGGGAGCCGGCGTTCGACTTCGGCGGCTCGGTCGAGGCGAGCTACGGCAACTACGACGCGATGGTCTTCAAGGGCTATCTCACCGGCCCGATCACCGATGCAATCGCGTTCAGCGCGGCCGCGGGCCTCAACAAGCGCGACGGCTTCCTGACCAACGGCTTCAACGGCGAGGACATCAACGACCGGGACCGCTGGTTCACGCGCGGCCAGCTGCTGTTCGACAACGGCGGCCCCTTGCGCGTGCGGGTGATCGGCGACTACGACAAGATCGAAGAGCGCTGCTGCGGCGTGGTCAACGTGATGCCTTCCGCCGAAACCGGCGCGATCCAGTTGATCGGCGGGCAGCTCAACGACTTCCGCGACAACCCCGACGGCGACGTGATCTTCACCGATGTCGACCCGGTCAACAACATCGAGAACTACGGCGTTTCGGGCCAGATCGATTACGAACTGGGCGCCGTCACGCTGACCTCGATTACGGCCTATCGCGAGACGCACCTCTCCGCCAATCAGGATGTCGACTTCACCAGCGCGGCGCTCGCCTCGGGTGCGAACATCGGCGATGCGGACATCGACACCTTCACCCAGGAACTGCGCATCGCGTCCGATTTCGACGGGCCGCTGAACTTCCTGCTCGGCGGATATTATTTCGACGAGCGCGTCGATACCTCCGACAGCATCGTGTTCGGGGAGGACTTCCGGCCTTACGCCAACCTGCTGTTGCAGGCGGCGACCGGCGGGGCGCAGAACATCAACACGCTCGAAGCGACGCTTTCGGCGCTCAACGGCCAGGATTACACCGGCCGGTTCTTCGCCGAGGGGCAGGGCTTCTTCAACAACATCGTGCAGGACAACGAGGCCTACTCGATCTTCGGCAACGTCGATTTCGAGGTCACCGACCGCCTCGTGCTGACGCTCGGCGCGAACTACACCCGGGACAAGAAGCAGATCGTGACCGATTCGGTCAGCACCGACGTGTTCTCGAACATCGATCT
>CAMPIA010000010.1 GCA_946886175.1 uncultured Altererythrobacter sp. | reverse complement strand
ATGCGCTCACGATCGAGCAGGGCGCGCAAGTCGAAGGCCGCTTCGCGCACCGCGTCCCGCATCAGCGCGCCGGCGACAAGCCCGCTGCGGCGGTCTCGGCGTCGGCCCCGGCTAAAAGCGACGACGGCGAACCCAAGCTGACGCTGGCGAACTGAGGTTCGGGCGGGCGGTCAGCCCGCCGCGAGCACTTCCATCCGCAGCGCCTTGCGGTCGAGCTTGCCGATCATCGTCTTGGGCAGCTCGTCGCGGATCACCACGCCCGACACGCGCTCGTGCTTGCCGACGCGCGGGTTGAGCCAGCCACGCAGCTCTTCCGCCTCGGCCACGGCGTCTTCCTGCAATGTGACGTAGGCGCGGGGCGTTTCGCCCAGATACGCGTCGGGCGCCCCGAGCACGAGCGCTTCCTTGACCGCCGGATGCTCGAGCAGGACGTTCTCGACCTGGCTCGGGAAGACCTTGAACCCGCCGACCGAGATCATGTCCTTGATCCGGTCGACGATCGCGATGAACCCGTCCTCGTCGATCTCCGCCACGTCGCCGGTGCGCAACCAATAGGTATCGCCGATCCTGGCGAAGGCGTGCGCGGCGGCGTCGGGGCGGTTCCAGTAACCCTGCATGACCTGCGGCCCGGCGATCACCAGTTCGCCCGGTTCGCCCTCGGGCGCGGGCCGGGTCGGGTCCTCCTTGTCGAGCAGCATGACCCGGGTCTGCGGGATCACCTGCCCGATCGTGCCGGGCTTGCGCAGCCCGACGTAGGGATTGGTCGAGACCACTCCCGCGCTCTCGGTCAGTCCGTATCCCTCGACCAGCCGCGCGCCGCTCGCCGCCTCGAACTTCTCGCGCGCGGGCGCCGGCAGCGCCGCACCGCCCGAAATTGCGATCCTGAGCGAAGAGAAATCGGTTTTCGCGATGTCGGGGTGGTCGAGCAGCGCCTGGAACATCGTCGGCACGCCGGGAAACCCGGTGACGCGCGCGCGCGCGATCGTCTTCAGCACCTGCTTGGGCTCGAACCGCGGGACCATCGCGATGCACCCGCCCTTGGCGACGGTGCGGTTGAGCACGCAAGTGTTGGCGAAGACATGGAACAGCGGCAGCGCGCCCATGATCACGTCGGGCTCGGTGTCGTCGAACGGATCGATCGCGTCGACCTGCATCGCGTTGACCGCAAGATTGGCGTGGGTGAGCATCGCCCCCTTGGGCATACCGGTGGTGCCGCCGGTGTACTGGAGCAGCGCGAGGTCGGCTGCCGAGAGCGCGACCGGGGCGGGCTCGTTAGCAGCGAGTGTGTGGCGCCACTCGCGCACGTCGGGCCGGCCGGGGATCGGCGCCAGGCTCTTGCGGCCGAGCAGCCCCAGCGCGATCCGCTTGGGCCACGACAGCATCTCGCCCAGGCGGCCCACGACCAGCGTTTCGAGCGGCGATGCGTCGAGCACCCTGAGCGCGGTCGGCAGCAGGCTCGCCACGTCGATCGTGACGAGCAGCCGCGCGCCCGAATCCTCGACCTGCTGGGTCAGTTCCTCGACCGTGTAGAGCGGCGAGAAGTTCACCACCACCGCGCCTGCCATCATCGCGCCGTAGTAGGCCGGAATGTAGATCGGCACATTGGGGAGGAACAGGCCGACACGGTCGCCGCGCGCGATGCCGAGCGCCTGGAGACCCGCCGCGAACCGCTGCGCCTCGGCATGGAGCTCGGAATAGGAATAGACCCGGCCGAGAAAATCGACCAGCGGCGCGGTGGGCGCGCGCCGGGCCGAACGCGCGAACAGTTCGGGCAGAGCGACCGGCTCGAACCGTGTGTCCCACGCAAGGGGATGCTGATACGGAACCTTACTTACATCCATGTCAGCATGGGTGCGCGAGCAGACGCCCGAGAGCAAGGATTTTCTGAAGACGAGGCGCGAAGAGCATCGCCGCGGAGGCGAAAACCTCTATCCCACCGGGCCGCAATTTCGGCCACGCCGTTCAATACAAGCCGGATCCTCCGCTGCGAACTGCGCGCAGCCTGTTGGCAAGACCACAGTGATAGGTGAACTGAGCTGAGGAATGGGCGCGGTCGGGCCCAAGCATCAGAGCTGGATCCGGACGTGTCCGGATCCAGCTCTGCCCGTCGGGGCGAGGCGGGGGGGTGGCCCTTACCCCAGGATGAAGTCATCCTGCGTAAGAACCGTTGGCTGCACCCCGATGAGAGTGATCGAGCTGTCCCCGATGGTCACCACGGTATTGGCGCCCGACTGGACGATCGAGACCGACGCGGCGAAGGTCGCAGCGGTGATCCCGAGCGCGGAGATGTCGAGTAGATCCTGGCCGCCAGCGGGGTTGGAGTCGAAGCCGGTGACCGTGTCGTTGCCCGAGCCGGTATCGAAGAGGAAGAAGTCGTTGCCGGCACCGCCGATCATGAGATCGTTGCCGCCGCCGCCGACGTAAGCGTCGTTACCGGCGGCACCGGTAAGGGTGTCGTTGCCCTCGCCGCCGTTGAGTGTGTCGTTACCGGCTCCACCGTCGAGCGCATCGGCGCCGTCGTCACCATTCAGCGCATCGTTTCCTCCGCCGCCGAGCAAGGTGTCGCCCCCGATCCCACCGTTGAGCGTGTCGTTGTCGCCGCCACCATCGAGCGTGTCGGCGCCATCTTCACCGTTCAACGCATCCGCGCCGGCGCCTCCAAGCAGCGTGTCGCCTCCCAGCCCGCCGTTGAGCGTATCGTTACCGCCCAATCCGCTCAGCTGGTTGTTCCCGCCATTGCCCGTTAGCGTATTGGCGAGCCCGTTCCCGGTGCCGTTGACGTTGGCCGCGCCGGTGAGCGTCAGATTCTCTACGTTGGCGTTTGCGGTGTCGGTAACCGATGTCAGGATCGTATCGATGCCCGCCCCCGCTGCCTCGACCACGACGTCCCCGGTGTTATCGACCACGTAGGTGTCGTCGCCCAACCCGCCAACCAGCCTGTCGGCACCAACCGCACCATCGAGCGTATCGTTGCCGGCGCCGCCGGTGATGGTATTGGCCGCGGTATTGCCGGTGCCCGAGAAATCACCCGTTCCGATGAAAGTCAGGTGTTCGACGTTGGCGCCTACGGTGTAGGCATTGAGGGCCGTCTCGACCGTGTCGGTACCCTGACCGGCGAGTTCGACGACCGTGTCGAGCGTGCTGTCCACCACGTACGTGTCCGACCCGGCGCCCCCGTTCATCGCGTCGGCGCCGGCGCCACCGTCGATCCTGTCGGAACCGTTGCCGCCATTCAGGATATCGTCGCCGCCGTTGCCGTTGAGCGTGTCGTTCCCTCCCAGCGCGGAGGCGTTGTCCGCCCCCTCGGTGCCGTTGAAGACGTTGGCCGCATTGGTGCCGACGTAGAGATCGCCGACCACCGCCGTTGGCTGCGATACGAGCGAGTACGCCGTTCCGAGGTCGTCGATGAACGTCGCCATCACCCGAACCTGCTGGTTCACCTGAGACTGCGTCGGAACGAAGTTGGCGTTCGTCGCGCCAACGATGTTCGTCCACACCCCGGCGGCCAGGACCTGCCACTGGTATTCAAACGTGGCGGTGGTGAGGCCATCTGCATCGGCGATAGTTCCCGGCGAGGCGGTCAGAACGCTCCCTTCCGTCGGCGTCGTATCGCTGATTGCCGGCTCACCCGTAGCAGGCGTGTCGGGGACTATGTTGACAAGTTGGTCCGCGAACTGGGCCCATTCCATGTTGAAGAGGCGGTCTGTCCCTTCATCTCCGACCAGGTCGGTTATGACGACCGCGCCGTCGTCTTCGAAGCTGATAGCGTAGTCCTCGAAGTTGCCGATGAAGACGGCGGTGTCATCTTCGTCGGCGCCATCGGTTTGACGAATCTGTCGTACGATGGAGAGCTGGCCCGGATTGATCGCGCCTGAGAACATGCGCGCGGCCAGTGTAGTCATGCTGTCATGCAGTTCGAGCGGGGCCCCGCTGTGGTCGGTATCGCCCGGCGCGAACACGCCGATCTGAACGTCCAGCCACTTGTCGCCGTCGATGATGTCGTCACCGCCGCCGCCCTGGATGGTGTCGCTGCCGCCACCGCCGAGGATGATGTCGCCCACCGCGAACGAGGTTACTCCCTCGCCGAGCAGTTCCTGCAGCCCGGCGATGCGGGCGATGCCGTCGGCGTCGAGCGCGCTGCCGCGATAGCCGCCTGCCCCGCCTTGGGCGGTCGGCAACATCGCCGCCGCGTCGTCGTCGCTGCCGCGCAGGACATCATCGAACACCGTGCCCGACAGACCTTCGACCGATTCATAACCGTCGGCTGTCGTGTTCGGAGGGATGATCGGACTTTCGTCGAAGATGATCGGTAGCGAGAGGTCGGCGTTGACCCCGAATTCGTGGTCCTTGTAGGTCGCCCAGTCGAAGCCGGACATCCCGACCATCTTCCCGCGACCGAGGCTGCCGACCATGATGTCGTCGCCGCCTTCACCGATGAACTCGTCGAAGCCGCCGTCTCCGAGGAACACGTCGTGTCCATCGACGCCGTCCTGGGCGAAGACTTCGTCGAAGTTGTCGCCGGGGGCGCCGTCGAAGGTGCCGGTTTCGATCCAGTCGTTGCCCTCGTTGCCCAGGATGCGTTCGGCGTTCTTGTTGCCGTAGATGAAGTCGTTGCCTTCACCGGCGAACACCTCGCTGCCCTCGTCGGTGCCGAGGAAGACGAAGTCCTGCCCGGCGCCGGCCAGCACCAGATCGAGCCCCGGTCCGGCATGGATGACATCGTTGCCGGTGCCGCCCTTGATGTTGTCGTCGCCGCCCGCGTCGACGATGATGTCGTCGCCGTCGCCGCCGTTGATGATGTCGTTGCCGAACCCGCCGTCGAGCCGGTCGGCACCGCCGTCGCCGTAGAGCGTATCGTCGCCGATGCCGCCAACCAGGGTGTCGTTGCCCGACGGGTTGACCGCATTGCCAGGATCGGTGCCGCCGAGGACGACATGGTCGCCGCCGGTGTAGCGCAGGTAGTGCGAGTCCGGCCCCACGGTTCCCGGATCGTTCCGGATGACCAGCGGCGTCAGCAGCGAACTCCCGACCGGATCGAGGCTGTCGAGCACCCCGTCGCCGTTGGAGTCGTTGAACTGCCGGCTCTGGTCGACTTCCAGGATAAGACCGGGAGTAGAGAACACGTCGGACGGGAGATGCGTCGCATCGGTGTTGCGCATAATCATCGAGGCGAAGGAATTGTTCTCCATCTCGCCGAACAGATGCAGACCGTCGAGCCGTTGCAGGTAGTAGAACCGATCACCGCTTTGCAGCGCTTCGAGCTGGATCTCGAACACGTAGGCGAAGGTCGAGCCGAGCATGCCGCCAAAGGGCATGATCTCTTCGGCCAGGCCGCCGATCCACAGATCGACATTGCTCAGCCCGCCCAGATCGTCGGCATATTCACCCAAGCCGTTGAGGAAATCGATCGCATCGGTCGGCACTTCCAGCCCGCCGGTCGAAGCGCCGGTGATGATGGTCAGCGCCGCATCCCGCTTGCCTTCCAGCGTCGTCTGGCTGGTGATCAGCGTATGCGTGCCATAGGCGGCGATGAAGTTGATGATCGACGCTTCGTTCTTCAGATGGCCTGCATAGTCGACCCAGCTCAGATACGGCTTCAGCAGGATGTTCTGGTTGCTGGCTTCGTAGAATTGCCGCCGGACCTCGTTCAGCCCCGGAACACCGGTATCGCGGCCGCGGGCCAGGTTGATGGTCGCGAGATCGAGCGGCAGCCCGAGCAGGTTGTTGCGCAATGCACCGGTGACGAACTCGTCGATCTCGTTGCCGACCTGCCGTGTCATGCCGCGAATGATCGCGCCCGCCGCGACATCGGCATCCACCATCGCGCCCGTGCCGCCGTTCTGGAACTGCAGCGGATTGAGAAAGCCCTCTATGAGGCCGATGTGATTGGCATTGAGATCAGCGTCATAGCGGTCGATCGATTCCGTCAGCATCGAATGTCCGAAGCGATAGACCACATGCGCAAATTCACCGACGATGGAGGGGTCGAGCGTCGTGTCGAAGCCGTCCGGCACCAGGAAGGTATTGATCCCGGGCTGCACCTTGCGGGCAAATTCCTCGAACACGAGGTGCTGGTATTGCATTTCCGTGCCGAACTTGGCCGCCTGGAACAGCCGTTCGCCATTCCATGATCCGTCGGGCAGCATCCATTGGGCGATGAATTCCGCATCCCCGGTGGCCAGCACTACCTCCTTGGTGTGTTCGACCAGCCGGTTATGTTCTGCGTGGAAGACGTGGTGAACAGCCGTCAGGCCGACATTCTCGTTTGCGCGGCCATCGCCGGCAACGAAGTGGGCGTCGAGCAGCTCATCGTCGTATTGTCCGTCTTCGGGGATGTTGCCGCCGACTTCGGTGTCGCCATCCTCCAGCCCGTCGGGCACCGCATTATGGGCGATATCGGCCAGGAAGGCGTGGCCGATCCCGACCGCGCCAACGACCGAGATGGGGGCTGCCGGGTTGCCTTCGACCAGCGTCGGCGGCTCGCCTTCCATCACCACCTGCGGGAAACCATTCGGCCCGCGAATGAAATTGCCATACTCGTCGGTCGCCAGCAGGGGCACGTTGCCGACATCGACATCGGTCAGCAGGATGCCCAGCATCGACGCGGCCTGCGCCTTCAGATCGGCCCATGTCGCCATGCCGCCGGCGCTTCCCTGGATCAGTTCACCGGTGGCCACGGGCACGCCATCGCCGTTCAACTCGTACTCGCGGAGAAAAACCTGGTGCGATGAGTGCGAGGCGTAGGTCTGGTTCTGATCGACATAGGCGGTTGTCGTGTTGATCGGGCGCGTGTCGTCCGCCGTGCCCATGACGCCGTCTTCACCCGCCCCGACGGTGGCCCGCGTGAGCACCATGAAATTGGTCTGGCTGGCGGGGTCGTACAGCGGATCGTCAGGTTGCAGCGGGATGTAGACAGTGCCGCTTCCGCCCTTGCCGACCAGGTCGAGACCATGGTCGAAAAACTGGCCGAACAGGGTGAACCATGAATTGAACGAGGCCGAAAGGCCCTCGTCCGGCGCGATATTCAGAAGCACGACATTGGCGCCGTCCAGCTCGACGCCGCCGGCTTCCAGCAGCGCGTTCAGCGCCGCATCGCCGCCTGCCAGCGCCCCCTGCGCATCGGTCAAGACCTGCTGAGCAGCGGCGAGCGCGGCCTGTAGTGCGGGATCCCCCGGATTGGCTTCGGCCGAGGTCGAAGCCTCCAGAAAGGCCACTTCGGCCGCAGTCACCGCGTCGAACAGCGGCTCGATCGCCTCATAGGCGCCCTTGATGGCAACCGCCGCTGCCATTTGATTTTGGGGCAAGATGATATCGGCGCGCTGCAGCGCGGTGAGGGTCGCGGCCACGTTGGAAGGAGTCTGGTCGACGATCAGGTTGGAAATGGTGCGGACACTGCTGTCCACCACGATCGAGCTGGGATCGTTCGAAGGCGAATAATCCGTCTGCACCGGCATCGGCGGCGCGCCCGGAGGCAATGCTTCAGCCGGCCGAAAATCGGTGCCGAGTCCCTCGGGGAAGGGTTGGTCGGCAGCGCCCCAGTTTTCCTGGCCGGGGAGGAGATGGTTGTAGGTGCCGTCCACTGTCCGCAGGCCCCACGCAATGTTGTACGAGGGGATCAGTCCGCCGGGACCATAGAGCGGTTGGCCGGCAGCATGCGCTTCAGCGATCTCGATCTGCTTGAGGATAAATTCCAGATCGGACTTGATGTAGGTGACCATGTCGCTTCTCCGCTGCCGGGAAATTTCCCGAATATTGAAGCTGCATATTCACTTGGGAGCGGGCAGTTTCCTATACGGACCATGGCCCCGGCCTGGCACTGACCAAAGGTCGCAAGTCGTTGCGACCAAAGGCTCGCGACCAATTGGACCGAAGTCGCAACCAACCGCGAAACAAAAGTTGGACGTTTACGACAAGATAAAAATGGGCGTGACTGCACTTGCAGCAGGGAGTATCTGCCAGCCCGATCGGCCATCCTAATCGGTCCGACGAAGGCGAACACGCGGAGGGCGGGAATGACTGTCCAGACGAAGGCGCTAGTGGTCGATGCCCATGCGCTATTCCGCGAGGGACTGGCATCGCTGGTGCGAGAGGTGCTCGGCAATGGTCGCGTGATAGAATGCGCCGATTACCCCGCGGCGCTGGCGATCCTCATCCGGGAACCCACGGTTTCCATGGCGTTGGTCGACCTCCAGCTGCCCGATCTCGCCCAGGTTTCCAAGCTGGCGCAGGCGCGCAGGCTTTTTCCCCAGATGAAGATCGTCGTGACCAGTGCGAGCCTCGACCGCCAAATCGCCCTGGCGGCACTCTCGGCCGGCATTCACGGATATATCCTGAAATCCTCGTCGCGCGATGAACTGCTGTTCGCCATCAGATCGGTGTTCGAGGGGCACCTCTATTATCCCTCCGATCTGGCGGACCAGAGTGGACACCGCTCCAAGGGCGTTCCGCCGAGCGCCGCCCTGTCATCCCGGCAACTCGAGATTCTCGAGTTGCTGGCGCGCGGAATGGGAAACAAGGAGATCGCGCGGCGCCTGAACATCGCGGACGGTACAGTGAAAGTGCACCTCAAGGCGGCCTTTCGCGCACTCGGCGTGCACAATCGCGCCGGCGCCGTGTCCGCGTTGCACGAACTGGCCGATCGCGCTCGCATCGAACCGTCACTCGATCCGGCCAAACATCACCCGGTTGGACCGCCCCCGGTCCTGGGGCCGGCTAACGGTCGCTAATACTGCGTCTATACCGTAAACTAACCCACATACTCCATTTGGGTGGTTGTTGGCGCAATCAGGTATATCCCGGAAGAACATTGGACTCGGCAACACCGAGATAAGAAACTTCAAGAAAATTGGTCGCCGATTCTTTCCTGGTTTGGATCGGGGGCATGGGGATGACAATTTCACTGGAGTTGGCTGGGGAAAGCGGGGCATCCGCCCCGTGCCTGTTGGCCAGGCCGCCTTGTCGGGACGTGCCCCTCAGGCCGCGCTCCCCGGTGCGCAACGCGGCCAATGCGCTTGCCGCCAGCCGGGGCATGATCGAGGTCGGCCAAGCCACCCACAGCAGCGTGGTCGTAATAGACAGCCATCCGCTGTTTCGCGAGGCGATCGTGCAGACCCTCCGCACCGACGGCGCCTTCGAGATCGTCGGCGAAGGCGCCTGTGCCGACGATGCGCTGCGCCTCGCCGCATCGGTTCAACCGGGCATCGTAATCATCTCCTGCTCGACCGACAATACGATGACGCTTGCAGCGCTCGTCGCTGCGCTTGCGCCGGCCCGCGTCCTGGTGCTGTCCACCGACGAGGGCCAGCAGAAGATTACCGATGCGTTTCGCTGCGGCGTGCTGGGATACCTGCTCAAGGGAACTAACGGGCAGGAGCTGATCGAGGGTGTTCGGCTGGTGGCGGAGGGCAAGCGTTGCGTCTCACACCAGCTCGTCGGACAAGTGCTAGCCTGGCTGTCCGACCAAAGCACCGTTTCACCAAGCACCAATTGCCGTGACGTCGCCTTCACCGAACGGGAGGAACAGGTGCTGTGCCTTCTGTCGATCGGCCGGAGCAATAAGCAGATCGCCTACGAGCTGGGGCTGAGCGAAAAGACGGTCAAGTATTACGTGACGCATATCTTGCGCAAACTTCAGGTCGACAATCGGGTGGAAGCAGCGCTGTTCGCGTCGCACCGGGCACCGGTCGCGGCCTGAACCGCAATGCCCTCGCGGCGGGGGCTGCGCCGTCGGTCGGGCGACCCGTCGCCGGCTGTGACACACGACAGCACATGGCAGGCGGGGGGAGGAAAATGGCATGAAAATCCTGGGCACCACTGTTCCCCAACCGCTCGAACGGGCGGCTGCGGCGTGCAAGCGGCATTTCGCGCTTGCCGCTGGTTTCAGCGCACTGGTCAACATCCTCTATCTCGCACCCACGCTGTACATGATGCAGGTCTACGACCGGGTGGTCCCCACCAGCGGGATCCAAACGCTGATCTGGCTAACGGTGATCGTCGCGATCGCACTGGCAAGCCTCGCAGCGCTGGACGGCGCCCGCTCCCGCGTGATGATGCGCGCGTCGCTGCGCCTCAACCGCCTGCTCGCGGGCGAGATCTTCAACCGGCTGATGTCGCGCCGTCAGGTGAAGCCGGACACGACGTCCACCAGCCAGGCGATGCGCGAGTTCGACGTTCTGCGCCAAGCGTTAGGGGGGCAGGCGGCCATAGCGCTGTTCGACCTCCCGTGGACGCCGCTCTACTTCGTCGTAGCGTTCATGATCCACCCCGCACTCGGCGGCATGATCGTGCTCGGCGCGGCGATCCTCGTATTTCTCGCCCTTCGCAACGAACGCGCCAACAAGCCGCTGTCCGATCGCGCGCATGCCGCGAATGCCGCCGCCTACCTTCGTCAGGAAACGATGGTCGGCAAGTCGGAGGTGATCCGCATTCTGGGCATGCGCGGCAGCCTGGTGGTGCGCCAGATCAAAGAACGCGAGCAGGGTCTCGAGGCCGCATCCGAGGTGCAATTCGCCGGCAATCGCTACAATTCTCTGGTCAAGTTTATTCGCATGTTCATGCAGTCGCTCGCGCTCGGCGCGGGCGCGTGGCTGGCGATCGAAGGGCGGATATCGGTCGGCGCGATCATCGCCGCATCGGTCCTGCTCAACCGCGCGTTGCAGCCGATTGAACAGATCGCCGGCCACTGGCCTGCACTCGTCCAGGCCCGCCAGGCGATGGCCGCGCTCGCCCGACTTTTCGAAAGCACCGACGACCCGCAGGCGCAGCGTACCGCCCTGCCGGAGCCCGAGGGAAGGCTGGAGCTGGACCGGATCACAGTCCGCAGCCCGGCCGGCGATGCTTTCCTGCTCAAGAACGTCTGCCTCAAGCTTACCCCCGGCGAAGTGCTCGGAGTGATAGGGCCGTCGGGCGCTGGCAAGAGCCAGCTCGCCCGCGTTGCAGCTGGCGGCCTTCCTCCCGACGCCGGGGAAGTCAGGATCGATGACGCGAAGATCACCGACTGGGATTTCGACGCACTCGCCCGGCACATCGGCTACTTGCCGCAGGACAGCGCGCTACTGCCGGGCACGATCGGCGAAAATATCTCGCGCTTTGCCGAAGACCGGTGCGAGCCGCGCGACATCATCGACGCGGAAGTGATCCGCTCCGCCCAGCAGGCCGGCATCCACGAAATGGTCCTGCGTCTGCCCAAGGGCTACGATACCCCGCTGGGCGAGGGGCAACATCAGCTTTCGGCGGGACAGGCCCAGCGCGTCGCACTGGCGCGCGCGCTCTACGGATCACCCAAGATCTTGATTCTGGACGAGCCCAATGCCTGGCTGGATGCTGAAGGCGAAGCGGCCTTGCTGCGCGCCGTAGCGGCTTCGCGGCTGAAGCGGACCGCAATCATGATCGTTGCCCACCGGGCGTCGATCCTGGCCGATGCCGACACCCTGCTCGTCCTCCAGGACGGCGCCGTCACCGAAACCGGGCCGCGCGCCGAAATCCTCGAAAGCATGCGCGAGCGCGCAGCCCGAATGAATGTGGTGCCGATGGCAGACAGGAGGCAGCCGTGAACGATATGTCCTCACACGCTTTGATCGTCCGCGAACCCGAGCCCGAACCCGAGTCGGAGGATTCGGCCGGCCGCGAGTTTCGCTTCGGCGGGACGATCACGGCGCTGTTTTTTGGCGGTCTGCTTGGCTGGGCCGCTTTCATACCGCTCGATGCCGGGGCCATGGCCACAGGGGTGGTGGCCGTTTCGGGCAATCGGCAGGCCGTGCAGCACCGCGACGGCGGCATCGTGACCCACATCCATGTTTCCGAAGGAGCGATGGTCCGCAAGGGCCAGGTCCTGCTCAGGATTTCGGCGTCGGATATAATCGCGGCCGAACGGGGTCTGACGGGCGAGATAATCGCGCTGCTCGCACAGCGCGAACGCTTGCTGGCGGAACGCGATGGCCTCGGATCGGTGCCTGAGCCCGCCGAATTCCGCGACCTCGAACCGGGCGATCGATCCTTGGCCGCCGACGCGCTGAAGGGGCAGAAGATCCTCTTTGCCGCGCGCCGGGCGTCGATTTCCACCGAGCGGGGCGTGCTTGCGCAGCGGGTCCGGCAGCATCGCCAGCAGATCAACGGCTATGGGGCCCAGATCGTGGCCAATCGTGAACAAAGGCGGTTGATCGTGGAAGAACTGGACGGGCTGCAGAGCCTCGTTTCGCGCGGCTTCGTCTCGATCAACCGGATCCGCGCGATCGAGCGCGCCGGCGCCGAGCTCGACGGAAACCACGGATCCTACAATGCCGACATCGCACGATCGGGCGAGGCCATTGGGGAAGCACGATTGCAGACGGTTTCTCTGGACCGGCAGATGATGGAGGAAGTGGCGCTGCAATTGCGCGAGGTCCAGGTGCGCCTGGATGAATTGCAGCCGCGCCTGATCGCGGCGCGCGAACAGATTGCGCGCTCCGCCGTGCGGGCCCCTTCGGCGGGGCGGGTGGTCGGCCTGCGCGTGTTCACCGTTGACGGGGTGGTCGCCGCGGGCGAAATGCTGATGGAGATCGTGCCGCAGGACCGGACGCTCGTGGTGGAAGCGGAAGCGTCGCCCACCGATGCGGACGACCTGGACATAGGGATGCGGACGCAGGTCAGATTCTCGGGCATCCAGGAACGCAACCTGCCGATCCTCAGCGGTCGCGTATCCAAGATTTCCGCCGATAGCTTCGAAGACGAGCGGACCGGGATACGCTACTTCAAACTCGAGGTGAACGTCCCGTCTTCGGAGCTGGACAAGATCCGCTCGATTCGTGGCAACACCGGCCTGCGCGCGGGCGTGCCGGCGGAAGTCATGATACCCCTGCGCGAGCGCACCGCGCTGTCTTATCTCGTGGAGCCGCTGACCCAGAGTCTGTGGCGTGCCGGCCACGAACATTGACGAGTCGCCTCACGCAACAGCGCGGCGATCTGTTGCGCTGTAGTCGAGCGCCGCCTCCCGCTTCGCGTCCAACCCGGTAGCGGCCGTCTCCCGCAGACCGCCTACGGTGGAAGCGCAATGTCGCCGCGCGCTCTACGCGCGAATGCTCAGATCGCGCGGCGCTATACCGCCGTAATCGAGAAATGCGCGAGCGAGGCGTCAGAGCGGCTCTTCGCCCTCGCCTTCGCTCTCGGAGGCGCGCTTGGCCTCGAGCCAGGCCGCGGCTTCGGCTTCCTGCGCCGCTTCGGCGGCGGCCTTGACGTTGGCGTCGCGTTCGGCGCGCAGTTCGGCGATCAGCTTTTCGCGATCGGTGCCCGAATCGACGGCCACGACCGGCTCGCCTTCGTTGCCGGCCTTCTTCGCCGCCTTCGCCACGACCGCATCGAGCTCGCGCTGCGAGCACAGGCCGAGCGTCACCGGATCCTTGGGCTGGATGTTCTGGATGTTCCAGTGGCTGCGCTCGCGGATGGCGGTGATCGTGTTGCGCGTGGTGCCGATCAGCTTGGAGATCTGCGCGTCGGAAATCTCCCCGTGACTGCGCAGGATCCAGGCGATTCCGTCGGGCTTGTCCTGCCGCTTCGAAACCGGCGTGTAGCGCGGCCCCTTGGTGCGGGTGACCTCGACCGGCGCCTTCTGCATCTTGAGCGAATAGCCTGGATCTTTCTGTCCGCGCTCGATCTCCGCCTGGGTCAGCTCGCCCGAGTGGACCGGATCGCGCCCGGTGTACTTGCTGCCCGCAAGGTCGTCGGCCATCGCCTGGACTTCGAGGATGTGCAGGCCGCAGAACTCGGCGATCTGGGTGAAGCCGAGCGAGGTGTTGTCGATCAGCCAGGTGGCGGTCGCGTGCGGCATGAGCGGGGTCGGTTGGGGCATGGCGAAAACTGTCCTGAAAATATAAGGGCCGCCCCTCGCGGAGCGGCCGTAGCATGGGCTCGATCTAGGCGATGCGCGATGCGAGCGCAAGCGTTCAGGCGGCCAGCGGCTCCTCCGCCAGCGCGGCGAGGCCGGCGACGAACTGGTCGGTCGCCGCATCCCACGAATAGCTAGCGCCGAGTGCGGCGCAATCGGCGCGGTCGCTGAAGAGCGCTGCGGCGATCGCGCGGTCGAGGTCGTCGGACAGCGCGCCGACCTTGTCGGTGATGATGTCGCGCGGCCCCGGCGCAGGAAAGGCTGCGACCGGCGTCCCGCAGGCGAGCGCCTCGATCATCACCAGGCCGAAGGTGTCGGTGCGGCTGGGAAAGACGAGCACGTCGGCGTGGGCGTAGCATCCGGCGAGCGCTTCGCCGTTGCGGCGGCCGAGAAAGCGCGCATCGGCAAATCGCGCGCGCAGCTCGGCCAAGGCGGGCCCGTCGCCGACGACGACCTTGCTGCCGGGATAGCCGCCCGCAAGGAACGCCTCGAGGTTCTTCTCGGCCGCCACGCGGCCGACGTAGAGCTGGATCGGGCGCGGCAGGCCCGCGAATTCGGGCGGCGCGGGGGCGCCCGGGTGGAAGCAGGCAAGATCGACGCCCCGGCTCCAGTGATGGAGGTGCGCGAGCCCGTGCGCGCGCAGTTCGCCGCGAATGCTCTCCGTCGCGACCAGCACCTGGCGCGCGGGCGCATGGAACCAGCGGATGTAGCGCCAGAACAGGCCCGGCGGCAGGCCGGTGCGCTGCGCCAGGTAGTCGGGGAACTGCGTGTGGTAGGCGGTGGTGAAGGGGATGCCGCGGGCCACGCAGTGGCGGCGCGCCGCCAGGCCGAGCGGCCCCTCGGTGGCGATATGGATCGCATCGGGCGCGGTCGCCGCGAGCCGCCGTCCGACCATGCCGGGAGGCGGCACCGCCAGGCGGATGTCGGGGTATGTCGGGCATGGGACCGAGCGGAACTGGTCGGGCGAGATCACCTCGACCGCATGCCCTCGACGCCGGAGGATCGCGCAGGTCGTGGCGAGCGTGCGCACCACACCGTTCATCTGCGGCGCCCACGCGTCGGTGACGATGGCGATCCGGTGCGGATAGGGCCGCACAGTGTCCGCTTCGGCCACGACTGCCTCCATCCGGCTCATGCCGCCGCCTTGCGCGTGGGTGAGGCCACGACGTCATATCGC
>CAMPIA010000009.1 GCA_946886175.1 uncultured Altererythrobacter sp. | reverse complement strand
TCGGCTTCTGGCAGCTCGACCGCAAGGCGCAGAAGGAAGCGCTGCTCGCGCATTACGCGCAGGCGCAGACGATGTCTTCGGCGATCCCCTGGCCGCGCGGGGAGGCCGATGCCGAAGCGGCGCTGTTCCGCCACGCGCAGCTCGATTGCGAGCGGGTGCTCTCGATCTCGTCGCGCGCGGGCACCAGCGTCGAGGGCCGCAGGGGCTGGGCGCACGTCGCGCGCTGCGCGATCGGCGGAGGGGCCGAGGCGAACGTCGCCATCGGCTGGTCCGAGCGGCCCGAAACACCGGTATGGCAGGGCGGCACGGTCGAAGGGATCGTCGCGCCGGGGCCGCGCCTCGTGGTCGGGCGACCCGTCGCCGGGCTCACCCCCCTTGCGCCGCCCGATCCGGCGGACATTCCCAACAACCACCTCGCCTATGCCGGCCAGTGGTTCTTCTTCGCCCTGACCGCGCTGGTGATCTATGTGCTCGCGCTGAGGCGGAGGTGGCGTACCGGAAGTTCCTCCCCGAGCCGGGAAGGGGGGCCACCCGCGTAGCGGTGGGCGGGGCCGGCGCTGCTGCTCGCCATCGCTGCCGACTACTTGTACATTCCCTCGCGCAAGTTGATGCCATGCTCGAGCCACGCCTTGAGCGCGGCGAGCATTTGCGACCAGCCCTGGCAGTTGCCGTAGCTCGCCTGCAACGCGCCCTGGTTCTCGCGCCAGCCTTCCTCGGCGATCTCGACCAGCGTGCGGCCATCGTCGAGCGCCTTGAAGGTCATCGTCACCGTCGTGCGGTAGTCGGCCTCGGCCGTCTCGCCGCCCTCGACATTGGGCGATTCCCCTTCGGTCGCCTGCCATTCCAGCACGATGCGTTCGTCGGGGACGACCTCGGTCACGTAAACGGGGAAGGCGCCGGGGTAATCGTGGAAGTCCCACGTCACCGTGGCCCCGGTTTCCAGCCTGCCCTTGGCCCCGCCGGTGGTGAAATAGTGCGACAGCTTGTCGGGATCGGCGACCGCCTCGAACACCTCGTGAACCGGCCTGGCGATGCGCGCCGCGACCCTGAATTTCAGTTCCATCGTGAAGCTCCTCTTGAGTCGCCCCTGAATATGTTATAAAAACATAACATGTCAAACGAGGATGATCTCGATGCCGTTTTCAAGGCGCTGGCCAACAAGGTGCGCCGGGCGATCTGCGACGAATTGAAACTGCGTCCGCTCACCACCAAGCAGCTCTGCGCCGCCTTCGCCGAACTCGACCGGACCACGGTGATGATGCACGTGCGCGTGCTCGAGGAAGCGGGGCTGGTGGTGCCGGTCCGCAAGGGCCGCGAGCGGTTCAACTACCTCGACGCCATGCCGATCCAGGCGATCCACGAACGCTGGATCGGCCCGCACGCGGCAGCTGCGGCCTCGGGTCTGAATCGTCTCAAGACGGAATTGGAGACGGGCGAGAAGCACAGCCTCGGCGCCGATTAGCGCGCGTTGCTTGCGGGGCGGGCGGGGCGCGGCTAGTCGCTCCACCCGATGGAATACGTCTCCACCCGTGGCAGCGCACCCGCGCTCGATTTCGAAGGGGTCACGCTCGCCGGGCTTGCCGGAGACGGTGGGCTCTATCTTCCGCGCGAATGGCCTAAGCTGACGGAAGACGAGATATCCGCCCTCGCGGGGCTCCCCTACGCCGAACTTGCCGCGCGCGTGATGCAGCCCTTCGTCGGCGACAGCCTCGCGCCCGAGCGGCTGCGCGAACTGTGCGACGAAGCCTATGCCCGCTTCGCGCACAAGGCGGTCACACCTCTGGTCCAGCTCGACCAGCGCAACTGGCTACTCGAGCTGTTCCACGGCCCGACGCTGGCGTTCAAGGACGTCGCGCTGCAACTGCTCGGCCTGCTGTTCGAGGAATTTCTCGGCCGCAGCGGCGAAAGCCTCACGATCGTCGGCGCGACCAGCGGCGACACAGGCTCGGCTGCGATCGATGCGGTCGCGGGGCGCGAGGGGGTCGAGATCTTCATGCTCCACCCCAAGGGCCGCGTCAGCGACGTCCAGCGCCGCCAGATGACCACCGTGCTTGCCCCCAACGTGCACAACATCGCGATCGATGGCAGCTTCGACGACGCGCAGCGACATGTGAAGCGCATGTTCAGCGACCCCGCGCTGACGGGTAAGCTGAGCCTCGGCGCGGTCAACTCGATCAACTGGGCGCGGCTGATGGCGCAGGTGGTCTATTACTTCGGCGCCGCGCTCCAGCTCGGCGCGCCGCAGCGCAAGGTCGCCTTCAGCGTCCCGACGGGCAATTTCGGCGACGTGTTCGCGGGCTATGCCGCGGCGAAGATGGGCTTGCCGATCGAGCGGCTGGTGGTGGCGACCAACGTCAACGATATTCTCCACCGCGCGCTCAGCGACGGCGACTATTCGGCGGGCACGGTTACGCCAACCGCGGCGCCTTCGATGGATATCCAGGTCAGTTCCAATTTCGAGCGACTGCTGTTCGACGCGGGCGGCCGTGACGGCATCGCGCTCGCAGAACAGATGCGCGGTTTTGAGGTGAGCCACGCGATGCGCCTCACCAATGCCCAGCGTGAAGGGGTGTCGGGCCTGTTTACCAGCGCGCGCGCCGACCAGGACGATATGGCGCAGGCGATGCGCTGGGCGTGGGAATGCTGCGGGGAGATAATCGATCCGCACACCGCGATCGGCCTTCATGCGGCGCGCCAGCAGGACGTTCCGCGGGGTGTGCCCATGGTCACGCTCGCCACGGCGCACCCTGCGAAGTTTCGCGACGCAGTGGAGCGCGCGACCGGCACTCGCCCGCCGCTGCCGCTGCGTGTCGGCGAACTGTTCGAGCGCGAGGAGCGCATGGCCGAGCTGCCGGGTGAATACGACGCGATCGCTGCCTACATCGCCGAAAACGCGACTCCGCGCTGATGGCGAACCTTGTCGAACAGCCGCTGGTGATGGCGGGCGAACACTGGGCCGATTACGGCCTCGTCGACAGCGGGCACGGCCGAAAGCTCGAGCGCTACGGCGACTACCGCTTCATCCGTCCCGAGCCGCAGGCCATGTGGGCGCCGCGCTTTGCCGAGTGGCAGGCGCACGGCGAGTTCGTGCCGGGATCGGACGAGGACGGCGGTGGGCGTTGGCAGTTCGCCACGCCGGTGCCCGAAGAGGGTTGGCCGCTAGAATGGGAGGGCGTGCGCTTTACCGCGCAATGCACTCCGTTCCGCCACCTCGGGTTCTTCCCCGACATGGCGCCGGTGTGGCGCTGGATGGGCGAGCAGCTCGATCGGCGCGACGACGCGCAACTGCTCAACCTGTTCGGCTACACCGGCGTCGGCAGTCTCGCGCTGAGCCGCTTCGGACAGGTCGCGCATGTCGACGCCTCGAAGAAATCGGTCGCTCAGGCGCGCGCGAACGCCGCGCTCTCGGGAATGGCGGATCGCCCCATTCGCTGGCTGATCGATGACGCCGCGAAG
Organism: uncultured Altererythrobacter sp.; assembly: GCA_946886175.1. Next base: position 12,141 of record CAMPIA010000009.1, on the reverse strand, counting down.
TTCGCTGCGCGCGAGGTTCGCCGGGCCAACCGCTACGACGGGATCATCCTCGATCCGCCGAAGTTCGGGCGCGGCCCGGGCGGCGAAGTCTGGCGGCTCGAGGAGGGGTTGCCCGGCCTCGTCGGCGATTGCCGCAAGGTGCTCGATGCCGACAGCCGCTTTCTGTTTCTCACCGTTTATGCGGTGCGCATGAGCAGCCTCGCGCTCGCCGGCCTGCTCGCGGAGATGTTTGCCGATTTGCCCGGTACGATCGAGCATGGCGATCTCGCGGTGCGCGAGGAAGGCGAGGGCGGCCGCCTGCTCCCGACCGCGATCTTCGCGCGCTGGTCGAATCCGGGCTAAGCGGCACGCATGGCCGATTCGCTGATCCTCGAAGTCGCCGATCTCGAGCACGATGTCCTCACCGGCATCTACTCGGAGGAAACCGGCAAGCCGCAGCCGCTGCGCATCTCGATCCGGGCCCGGCTCAAGTGCGCGCCGCGCTACGCGCCGGACACCCCGCTCGACGCGAGCAAGAATTACATGGACCTGAAGTTCGCCGCGACCGACGCCCTGCCGCCCGGCGTTCACTTCAAGCTGATCGAGGCGGTCGCCGATCACATCTGCGAAACGCTGTTTCTCCAGGACCCCCGGGTCGAGGCGGTGACGGTGAAGATCGTCAAGCTCGCGATCGCGGAGGCGAGCGAGAAGATCGGCGTGACGCTGACACGCGAGCGCCGCGAATGAAGGCGATCGCGGTGGACGATCTGCCCGGCGAACCGCTGGCCGCCGCGAGCGTGTTCGACCAGCACTGGCTGCCTTACGCCGAAGAGACGCTTGCGGCGGGCGATCACCTCATGCTCGCCTTCGCTCCCGCCGATCACACGCACCGCGCCTGGCGGCTCGCGGTGGTGACCGGGCTCGCGCGCAAGTACGCGCCGCTGCGCGTCAACGGCGTCGCGGGCGAGGGCGCGGCGCTGGTCGAAGCCCGGCGCTATCTCGCCGCGGCGCCGGGCGTGACCGGGCAATATCTGTCGCTCGATGGAAATCACGCGGGAAATCCGGCACAGTAGCGCGATGGATGCGCACGCGCCCCTCGTCGACGCCCACTGCCGCCGGATCGACTACTTGCGTCTGTCGGTGACCGATCGCTGCGACCTGCGGTGCACCTATTGCATGCCCGAGCGCATGACCTTCCTGCCCCGCCGCGATCTGCTCGACCTCGACGAACTGCACCGGCTCGCGCTCGGGTTCGTCGCGCGCGGCGTGCGCCGGATCCGGCTGACCGGCGGCGAACCGCTGGTGCGGCGCGACGTGCTCGATCTCGTGCGCGCGCTAGGGCGAAAGCTCGGCCCCGGGAACGGCGGGGGGCTCGAGGAACTGACGCTGACGACCAATGGCCTCCAGCTCGCAGCCCATGCCGATGCGCTGGCGGCGGCGGGTGTGCGACGGATCAACGTGTCGCTCGACACGCTCGATCGCGAGGCGTTCGCCGGGCTCTCGCGGCGGGATCGGCTGAGCGACGTGCTCGAAGGCATCGCCGCGGCGAAGGCGGCTGGGCTGGCGGTCAAGATCAACACCGTCGCGCTCCGCGGCCTCAACGAGGAGGAGATTCCGGCCCTGGTCGAATGGGCGCACGGGCAGGGGCATGCGATCACCCTGATAGAGCTCATGCCCCTCGGCGACGTCGAGGAGGATCGGTTCGGCCGCTATCTGCCGCTCTGCGACGTGCAAGCGAGGCTGGAGAAGCGCTGGACGCTCACCGCCTCGCGTCACCGCACGGGCGGTCCGGCGCGCTATTTCGACGTCGCGGAGACCGGCGGACGGCTCGGCTTCATCACTCCCTTGAGCGCGAATTTCTGCGACGGTTGCAACCGCCTGCGGGTCACGGCGAGCGGCCAACTCTACCCTTGTCTCGGCGGAAGCGAGCGTGTCGATCTGCGCGCCGCGCTGCGGTCGGGCAACGGCGAAGCGGCCTTCGATCGCGCGCTCGACTTCGCGATGCGGATCAAGCCCGCGCGCCATAGTTTTGCCTTCGATGCGCCCGGTGCGGCGCCTGCGCAGGCGCGGCATATGTCGGTCACCGGCGGGTGAAGCTGGTGTTCCTCGGCAAGCTGGCCGACCTTGCGGGGCAGGACGAGCGCGACGTTGCGGCAGGCGGAACGCTCGACTGGCCGGCCTTGTGCGAACACCTCGGGATCTATGACGCCGCGCTGCGCGCTGCGATCGAATCGGATGAAATCAAGGTCGCGGTCGATGGCGCCGTCCTGCCGGACAAGCGGGCGATGCAGGCGGGCGAGGGGAGCGAGATCGCCTTCCTGCCGCCCGTCAGCGGGGGCTGAAGCGGTGCGCGATATTCGTCTGCTGGAACGGCCGTTCGCTCCCGGCACCCTGATCGGCCCGTTCACCAGTGCCAATCCCGGTCTGGGCGGAGTGTGCACGTTCGTCGGCGAGGTGCGCGGCGGGGGCGGCGTCGAGGCGCTCGAGCTGCAACACTACCCCCCGCTTACCCTTCCCGGCATGCACGCCTTGGCCGACGAGGCACTGGCGCGCTTCGAACTCATGGGCCTGCTGATGGCGCACCGTGTCGGCGTGCTTGGACCCGGCGAGCCGATCGTCTGCGTCTCGGCCGCCGCGCGCCACCGCCGGCCCGCCATCGACGCGGTCGACTTCTGCATGGATCATCTGAAGTCCGCCGCCTGGTTCTGGAAGCGCGAGAAGCGCGCCGACGGCTGGCGCTGGATCGAGCCGCGCGACGAGGACCGCCGCGATCTCGCGCGGTGGCGCTAGAGCGAGCCTCGCAATTCGGCGAGTATTGCGTCTTCCTGCGCGATCAGCGCGGCGACCTCGCCCCGCGCCTCGGCGATCGGCGCGCGCATCGCGAAGGCGAGCGCCGCCTCGGCGAACAGCAGATCGAGATCCCCGAGCGCGACTGCTGCGCGGCTGCGGTGCGAATCGAGGTCCGCCAGCGCGATCTGCGCGTCGGCGTAGCTGTTGGTTTCGACTGTGGCACCGCGTGCCGCGATGACGGCGCGGCGCGCGCCGGGGGCGGCTTCGAGAAACGCCCGGTGTGCGCTCGCCGCCTGGGTTTCCAACTGGCTCAGCCGGCCGAGCAGGTCCGCGCTCGGCGGTGCGGGTGGGGGCGGCGCTTCGGCAGGAGCGGCCGGATCGAAGCTGCCTTCCACCCGCTCGGCGTCGCGGATCGCGAGCGAGGGATAATCCGCGCTCCCGGCCGCGCAGGCGGCAAGCGGCGCGGCAAGCAACAGAGGCGCGATGCGGAGGCGGGACTGCGTCATTCCGCATGGCTCATAGCATGCGCCACGCCCTGCGCCAGATGCGACGCGCGCGGCGGGAATCCGCCGTTGACTTGCGCTGCCGGTTCCCTTAACGGCACCCATCTTTCCGGGGCCCGCCATCGGCGGCGCTGCGGACGCGTCCCTTTCGCGACGGAAGGGGCACAGCAACGAGATTGGAAGTTACCACCATGTTCGCAGTAGTGCGCACGGGCGGCAAGCAATACCGGGTTGCCGCCGGAGACAAGATCGCGGTCGAGAAGCTCGCCGGTGAAGCCGGCGACACGGTGACGCTGGGCGACGTCCTGCTTGCCGGCGAAGGCGACAAGATGGCCGACGCCGGCAAGGTGACCGTTTCGGCGGAAATCATCGCGCAGGCGAAGAGCGAGAAGGTCGTCGTTTTCAAGAAGCGCCGCCGCCACAACTATCGCCGCAAGAACGGCCATCGCCAGCTTCTGACACTGCTGCGCATCACCGCAGTGGGCGATTCGAAGGCGCCGAAGAAGGAAGCCGCGCCGAAGAAGGAAGAGGCCAAGGCCGCTCCCGCCAAGGACGAGGCGAAGGCTGCCCCCAAGAAGGAAGCCGCCGAGAAGGCTCCGGCCAAGAAGGCTCCTGCCAAGAAGGCCGACGCCGCCGAAGCGAAGCCGGCCGCCAAGAAGGCCGCGCCGAAGAAGGAAGGCGCGACCGACAAGGCTCCCGCCAAGAAGACCGACGCGAAGAAGTAAGGAACCCGGACCATGGCACATAAAAAAGCAGGCGGTTCGTCGCGTAACGGTCGCGATTCGGCCGGCCGTCGCCTCGGCGTGAAGAAGTTCGGCAGCCAGGGCGTAATCGCGGGCAACATTATCGTGCGCCAGCGCGGGACCAAGTTCTATCCGGGCTCGAACGTCGGGATGGGCAAGGACCACACGCTGTTCGCGCTCAGCGAAGGCGTCGTGCGATTCCACAAGGGCAAGCTTGGCCGCAAGTATGTCTCGGTGGACATGTTCGCGGAAGCCGCCGAATAACCGGACGATCCGATGACGGGATCGTCCTCACGGGACGGTCCCAGCCGGGCTAACGACCGGCAGACGAAGAGGGAGATGGGGCCTTCCTGATTTTCAGGGGGCCCGTCTCCCTTTTGTCGTTTCTCCCTCTCCAATCGGCGAAATAATCTTTCGCCGCCATGCCATTGTCACGCATCGCACCTATCTGGCGATGCGGGGCGAAGAGGAGAGATCGCCGTGTTCCATCGCAGCGAAAGACTGTTGCTGAGACCCCCGTGGCCCGAAGACTGGAACCAGGTCTTCGGCGGGATTGCCGACGAACGGGTGGTCCGCCATCTCGCCAGCGCGCCATGGCCCTATACCTCGCAGCATGCGCGCGATTTCGTGGCGCTGCCGGAGAACCCTCGTTTTCCGCGATTCCTGATCGCGCGCGCCAGCGACGCCGCGCTGGTCGGCTGCATCGGGATCGACGAGCGTGGGGGCGAAATCGAGCTCGGATACTGGATCGCGCGCCCGCATTGGGGCTGCGGCTATGCGACCGAAGCCGGGCGCGCGGTGCTCGACGTGGCGCGAATGCTCGGCCACGGCCGGATCGTCGCCGGGCATTTCCTCGACAACCCGGCCTCGGGCCGTGTTCTGCGCAAGCTGGGGTTCGTGCCGACGGGGGCGGTGCGCTCGCGGCACAGCTGCGGGCGCGGCGAGGAAGCGGCGGCGGCGGAATACGCGCTCGACCTCGAACGCGGTGAGCAGCCCGACATGCGCGCGGCATAATTCTCCCCGGCACGGGGAGGGGGACCGCGACGCGAAGCGGCGTGGTGGAGGGGGCCCGGCAGAACGCTGGCGTTACGCTGGGCCCCCTCCGTCAGTCGCCTGCGGCGTCTGCCACCTCCCCGTACCAGGGGGGATTTACTCGGCGGGTAGCAGCGCGTCTGCGAATTCGCCTTCGTAGAGACCGATCAACGCGCGGTCGTCGTGGTCCCACGGGTGGAAGCCCGGCTTGAAATAGGCGAGCCAGGCGGGGAAGATCCGCCGCACCACGCCGGGCGTGAACGCGAGATACTTGAACAGCCCCCAGCGCGCCTTCCACCCGGTGATCCCGTCCTGCGCGAGCAGGTTCATCGAATCCTGCCAGCGATGCTTGAAGAAGCGGCCGGTTACGATCAGCATCATCAGGCTGCGCACCTTCCACCGTTTCCATGCCGTCCAGTCGCGGGTCGCGTGGTTCCAGGTATCGAACGCGACGCCCTTGTGCTCGATCTCCTCGACCGAATGCCAGCGCCACATCGCACGCACCTCGGGGTCGGAATCGCCGAAGTGCTTGGGATTGGCGAGAAATTCGTGCGCCATCATCGCCGTATAGTGCTCCAGCGCCATCGTCGCGGCGAGATTGAGGATCTCGGGCCGGCCCTTGGTCAGCTCGAGCATCTCGGCCACGCGCTTGTCGATCGTCTTGATGTCGTAGCCCGCGTTTTCGGCCAGCTTGTTGAAAGCGATGTGCTCGCGCGTGTGGTTGATCTCCTGCTTCACGAAAGCGCGGATTTCGGCCTCGAGCTTGGGGTCGGCGCCCTCGCGATGCGCCTTGACCGCCTCGATGAAGAACGCCTCGCCGCGCGGGAAGGTGGCGGAAAGCGCATTGTGCCACGCGGTCCCGAACGGCTCGCCGGCCCACCAGCGGCGCGGTATGCTCTCGCGGTTGAACCGCTCGTCGCGCACGGTGATGGTCAGGCCGTCGGGCGTGGGAGCCGCCGCGGCGCGGTCGAGCGTGATTTGGGCAGGGGCGTTCATGGTGGACTCGCGAATGTTACTGACACTCATGTAAGTATGGCTTACTTACATGAGTGTCAATTAACAATTCGCCAACCGGCGGCGCGGTTATTCCGCGGGCATCACCGCATCGGCATAAGGGCTGTCGAATTTGCTGATCAGCGCGCGGTCGTCCTGCTTCCACGGGTGGAAACCGGGGAGCAGGATCTTCGCCCAGTCGAAGAACATCCGCCGCATCATGCCCGGTGAGAGCCACAAGTGCTTGAACAATAGCCACTTTGCCCGCGCGCCGGTGATCCCGTCCTGCCGCATCAGGCCGAGCGCGTCGCGCACGCGGTTGTTGTAGTACCGGCGCGTAATCAGCAGCGTTAGCAGCGCGCGCACGCGATAGCGCTTCCACGCCGACCAGTCGCGCGTGGCATGGAGCCAGACGTCGTAGGTGATGCCCTTGTGCTCGATCTCCTCGATCGAATGCCAGCGCCACATATCGGCGATTTCCTCGTCCACGCCCTTCAGATAGCGCGGGTCGGTGAGCAGGCAGTGGCTGATCGAGGCGGCGAAATGCTCGAGCGCGATGGTGATCGCCAGGTTGAACTCGACCGGGCGCCCCTTTGTCAGCGCCAGCATTTCCTCGATGCCCTTGTCGATGCTCTCGATGTCGTAGCCGTGACCCTGTGCGAGGTTGTTGAATGCCACGTGCTCGCGCGCATGGTTCGATTCCTGGCGGGTGAAGGCGCGCAGCTCGGCCGCCATCTTCGGCGGAACCTTGTCGTCGTAGTACTTCATCACCTGGATGAAGAACTTTTCCCCGCGTGGCAGGCTGGCGGAAACCGAGTTGTACCACGCGGTGGCGACCGGATCGCCCGAATGCCACCAGCGTGCGGGGCGATCGCCGCGGCAGAACTTCTGGTCGCGTATGTGCAGTGCGTGATCGTCGGGCGTGGCGCTACCCGAGGTGCGCGACGGCTTGTCGGCGCCGCTCTCGCGTTCTAGGCCCATGTTCGATCCCCCTTCATGGTTAAGTATTTTATGGATCAAGGAATCGCATGGCAAGTCGCAAGCGCCTGAGCCCCGAGGAAAGCCGCAAGTCGGCGCTCCAGGCCGCGCGCGCATTACTTATCGAAGCGGGTCCGCAAGCGGTGACCTTGAAGGCGGTTGCGGGGCGAATCGGCCGCACGCACGCCAATTTGCTGCACCATTTCGGTTCCGCGTCGGGATTGCAGAAGGAACTGGCCCGGCATCTCGCCGAAACCGTGTGCGAAAGCATCAAGGACGCCGTGCGCGCGAGCCGCGCGGGGCTGGGAAGTCCACGCGAAGTCGTCGATCTGGCGTTCGACGCGTTCGACAAGGAAGGCGCCGGGGCACTGGCGAGCTGGATGATCCTCACCGGTAACGAAGACGCGCTGAGCCCGATCGTCGAGACGATCCATCAATTGGTCGACGAGATCGCGCCCGAAGAGGCTGGCCCCCACGGCGATGTGACCCGCGTGCACGAGGATACGCTGGCGCTGGTGCTTATGGCGATGGGCGACGCGCTGATCGGCTCGGCGCTCGCGCGTTCGCTCAAACTGCCCGAAACCACCGCGCGCGACCGGGCCGAGCGAATGTTGCTGACCTCGATCGCGCTGGCTAGCCCGCCGGGGTGAGCGCGCGCGCCATCCACTCGGGCGCCTGCCCCGGGTCGATCGCTTCCACCCGCAAATGATCGACCGCGAAACCGAGCGAGGGGTATGCCGCCTTGCGCCGCTTCTCGTCCGACACGTCGTGCGGAACGACCACCAGGCGGCGGTTGACCTTTTGCCGCCAGTTCATCCGCGCGGTGTTCTCCTGCCCGACGTAGCAGCCCTTGGAAAAGCTCACGCCGTTGAGTTCGATCGCATTGGTTTCGAGCCACAGTACGTCGCCCAGTTCCTCGCGCCCCTCGGGCACGCCGAGCGCGAGGCGATGCGCGCGCCATTCGTCGTCGGCGGCCTGGTCCGATTCCGCAACCGGGGCAATCCAGCGCTGGCCCAGATCGGCAAGCCTGGGATCGGATGCCGCTCCGTCGCCGACCTGCTTACGCCAGTGCACACCGAGCGTCTCGTCGGCCGCGATCGCGATCTTTCGCCGTAGCCGATAGAGCGAGAGCCGCCTGACCAGTTCCTCGGCGTACGCGGCCTCGCAGTCGAGCAACAGGTCGCGCTCGCCGCCGGGCCAGACGATCAGATCGAACATCGTCTTGCCTTGCGCCGATAGCAACGCGGCATAGGCGGGCAGTGGGCCGCCTACGTCGTTCGTGAGCAGACCCTGCAGGAATGTGGCGACATCCTCGCCATCGTCTTGGGGGGAGAGGCGCACCACGGCGCGGTCGAACAGGCGGGTCGCGGTCATGGGTGACAGATAGGGCGGCGCCGGATTAAGGGAACCCCCATGAGCGCTACCCCTGACTCGATCACCATCCGCCGCCCCGACGACTGGCACGTCCACCTTCGCGACGGCGATGTGCTTGCAAGCGTCGCGCACTTCACCGCGCGCCAGTTTGCCCGTGCGATCGTGATGCCGAATCTCGCGCCGCCGGTGACGACGGTGAACGCGGCGGTGGCTTACCGGGAACGCATCCTCGCCGCGGTGCCGCAGGGCATGGCCTTCACCCCGCTGATGACCTGCTATCTCACCGACGACATCGATTCCGACGAGCTCGAGCGCGGGCATCGCGAAGGCGTGTTCACCGCGGCCAAGCTCTATCCCGCAAACGCGACGACCAACTCGGCGCACGGCGTCACCGACATCGCGAACATCCGCGGCGCTCTCGAGCGGATGGCGGCGATCGGCATGCCGCTCTGCGTCCACGGCGAGGTGACCGACGCCGAGATCGACGTGTTCGACCGCGAGAAGGTCTTCATCGACCGCGTGCTCGAGCCGCTGCTGCGCGACCTGCCCGAGCTTAAGGTGATCTTCGAGCACATCACCACTGCCGATGCGGTCCAGTTCGTCGCTGCTGCCGGCGACAACGTCGGCGCGACGATCACTCCGCAGCACCTCCATATCAACCGCAATGCGATGCTGGTGGGCGGCATCCGGCCGCACGCCTATTGCCTGCCGGTCGCCAAGCGCGAGGAACACCGGCTGGCGCTACGCAAGGCGGCCACTTCGGGATCGGCGAAATACTTCCTCGGCACCGACAGCGCGCCGCACGCGCGCCACGCCAAGGAAAGCGCCTGCGGCTGCGCGGGCATCTTCAACGCGCCCTTCGCACTCGAAAGCTACCTCCAGGTGTTCGAGGAAGAGGGGGCGACAGAGCAGTTCGAGGGCTTCGCGAGCGAGCATGGGCCGCGCTTCTACGGGCTGCCGCTCAACGAGGAGCGGATCACACTGGAACGGTCCCGAATCGCGGTTCCGGAAGAACTCGACGCGGGCGGCACGTCGATCGTGCCGTTTCACGCGGGCGAGACGCTGCGCTGGCGGCTGCCCGGCTAAGCCTGCAGGATCTTGTCCGCCTGGCGCCGCGCAAGAATATCCCACACGAAGATCGCAATCGCAGTCCAGATCAGCACGAAGCACGCGAGCTGCACCGGCTCGAGCGGCTGGTCGAACACCGTGAGCCCGAGCACGAAGACGATCGTCGGGGCGATGAACTGCAGGAAGCCCAACGTCGAATAGTCCATCCGACGCGCGGCGATGGCGAACAGCAGCAGCGGAATCGCGGTCAGCAGTCCGCCCAGGGCGATCGTGAAGCCGAGTTCCGGCGACTGGGCGAACGACGAGCCGGCCGGCGAAGCGGCATACCACCCCGCGATGGCGGCGGCGGGCGCCAGCAGCAGCGCCGATTCGATCGTCAGCCCCGGCAGCGCGCCCACGTCCACCCGCTTGCGCAACAGACCGTATGTGCCGAAGCTGAGGCCGAGCGTCAGGCTGATCCACAGCGTCGTCAGCGCGCCTCCCAGCAGCAGCGCCACGCCGGCCGCCGCGATCGCGACCGCCAGCCACTGGCGGCGGCTGAGCTTCTCGCCGAGGACCAGCGTTCCAAGCAGCACGTTGATCAGCGGGTTGATGTAGTAGCCGAGGCTCGCGGCGAATACGTGCCCCTGCTGGATCGCCCACACATAGACCACCCAGTTGACCGCAATCAGCATCGCGCTTGCCGCCAGGGTCGCCAGGCTGCGCCGATCCGCGAACGCCGCCCGCAATTGTGGCCCCTGTCGGCGAACCGCAACGATCACCAGGCAGATCGGCAGCGTCCAGATGATTCGCCATCCGACGAACTCGAACGCGGGCACCTCGCGCACGAGGATCAGATAGAGCGGCAGGAAGCCCCAGATGACATAGGCCGATAGCCCGGCGGCGAGGCCCGACTGCCGGGGCTGGGGTGGCGCTTCATTCATCTCGTTGGCGCTTTAAGAGCCGCCACCCGGCCCGACAAGCGGCATTTCGTCGGCCGGAATCGCTCGCTTCGTCGCAAAAACGAATTCTGTATCCGGCGTTGCACTCCGTTCAGGAAAGGGCGTCTAAACATTAACACATCGAACGGATCAGCCCCTCGAATCGGCGTCCGGCGAGACGAAGAAAGGACCGAGCGATGACCAAGACCAACTTCAAGTTCGCAGCCTTCGCGCTGGCGGCTCCGGGCCTTGCGCTGGCGATGCCGGCACAGGCCGCCGCGCCGGCAAGCGCGTATCATGGCGTATATGCGCCGACCTACGAGGTCGAAAGCGCCAACCAATGGCGCGACCGCGATCGCTATAGCGACCGTGACTATCGCGATTACCGCCGCAGCGATCGTGGCCGCTACGACCGCCATGACCGCCGCGATCGCTACGAGCGCGACGCCCGCGTCTGGCGTGGGCGCGACGGCCGCACCTACTGCCAACGCGACGATGGGACGACCGGTCTTCTGATCGGCGGCGCCGTCGGCGGGCTCCTCGGGCACGAGATTGCCGGCCGCGGCGATCGCACCCTGGGCGCCATTCTCGGCGCGGCAGGCGGCGCGCTTCTCGGCCGCGAGATCGACAAGGGCGGTTCGAGCTGCCGTTGATCCGACGAACCTGACAATCTTCGGTTGCACCCACCTGCAGCCGTAGCGCGGCACCCACCGGGCCGTGGAAGGCGCTCCGTTGCCGAGAGGCAGCGGGGCGCCTTCAACGTTGCGCGTGCGCGGTTAACCCGTTGGTTGCCGATCGGGGTTATCCCGCCGCAACGGGAGCTATGCGCGCAAGGAGGCAGCCAGGTTGAGACAGCGCCGATTCGTTGCCGCATCGATGCTCTGGCTCGCATCGACGCTGTCGGGCTGCGGCGATGCCCCGGTCGCGCCGCCGCCCGAAGAGATCGATCCCGCGATCACCGCCGCGCTCGGCGACCAGATCCTGGTCGACCCCGATCTCTCGCGCCAGAACGAAGGCGGCGCGGCATTGACCGGCGGGATCGACCACGCGCTGCCGCTGCCCAACCGTTCGGTGGATGCGATCGAGGCAGCCCGCGCCGAGGTTCTCGCGATCCTTGGCGGACGCGACAAGCTGCTTGCGCTGCCCGCATCGACGGGGAGCGAGCCGGCCGCGCCTCTCGCGGCGCGCCTGTCGATCGTCTCGCGCGCGCGCCACGCCGGCGCAGCGCCGCGCTGTGTCGAAGCGCTCGAGCATGGCTTCGTCTGGGCGGCACGCATGCCGGCCGCGTTTCCGATTTATCCGCGCGGCGCGGTGCAGGAGGCTGCGGGAACCGACTCGGGGTCTTGCGCGATCCGCGCGGTCAACTTCCGCACGCCGGTCCCCGCCGACGAGGTGCTCGCGTTCTACAGCGCGCGCGCGCGCCAGGCCGGTTACGCCGCGACGCTCGCCGTGGCGGGCGACGAGCGCGTGTTGCGGGGCGGTAAGGGCGGGGCTGCGTTTTCGGTGGTGGCGCGGCAAACCCCTTCGGGCATGACCGCGATCGATCTGGTCACGCGCGGCGCCGATTGAGCGCCGATCGGCTTTTTGCTCAGGCGTCCTTGAAGCCCACGCCGACGCTGGCGCGCGGCTGCTCCATTTCGGTGCTCGCGACCGGATAGGCGCAATAGTCGGCCGCGTAGAAAGCCGCCGGCCGGTGATTGCCCGAAAGCCCGATCCCGCCGAACGGCTGGTTCGACGAGGCGCCGTTGGTCGGCCGGTTCC
>CAMPIA010000008.1 GCA_946886175.1 uncultured Altererythrobacter sp. | reverse complement strand
TCGGCCGGTGCCCTTCGGCGCACATGCGGCTGTTGGTCAGGATCTGCGCGATCGCGTCCTTCGCCGCCGGACCCTGCTCGGCCTCGTAGGCCGCGCCGAGCGCGCGGATATAGTCCATCGGGTGGTAGTACGAGATATACTGCAGCGCATCGGCCACGCTCTCGATCAGGTCCGCCTCGCGGATCGTTACCAGCGGCCGTCCATCGAAGTCGCTCATCGAAGCCAAGTTCCTTCCCATCGAATGGCGGAACCCATAGGCGCGTGCCATGCCTAGCGTCAAAGCGCTTGGCCGGGGGCGGTGATACGCCTAAAGCCATGCTCGATTGACCAACTGTGTTAAGCGTGTAATACAGCGCGCCGAGGCCCTGATGACTCTTGCCGAAACCCGCCCCCTTGCGCTCGATCGCGCTCCGATCGATCACTCCGTGGCCCGCCGCGCCATGATCGACAGCCAGCTGCGCACGAGCGGCGTCAACGACGCGTTCGTGCTCGCACGAATGCAGGCGGTCCCGCGCGAGGATCATGTGCCGGCCACCGCGCGCGGGGTTGCCTACATGGACCGCGCCATCGCGCTCGACGGCGGCGGTCATATCGCTGCCCCGGTGTTTTACGGCGCGCTGCTGCGCGAGGCGCGTCCCGGCCCGGGCGACACCGCGCTGGTGGTCGACGGGGGCAGCGGATACCTGGCCGCGCTGGTCGAACCGCTGGTCGGCGCGATCAAGGTCGTGACGCCCGAGGCGGCGCGCGGTTCGCTGCGCGGCGCTTACTCGCTCGTGCTGGTCGACGGCGCGATGGAAGTGTTCCCCGATACGCTGACCAAGCGGCTCGCCGAGGATGGCCGAGTGGTCGCCGGGCTGGTCGAGAACGGCGTCACCCGGCTCGCCGCGGGCCGCAGGGCGGGCGGCGGAATCGGCTGGCTGCGGCTCGCCGAAATGGGGATTCCGCGCCTCCCCGGGTTCGACGCGCCGAAGCAATGGAGTTTCTGACATGACGAGGAGGGTCGCCAAGCTGGCGTTGATGGCCGGTACGGCGCTGCTCGCCGCCGCCCCCGCGCAGGCCGATACGCTGCGCGAGGCGCTGGTCGAGGCCTATCATGCCAACCCCACGCTCGAGGCGGCGCGGGCGCAGCAGCGCGCGACCGACGAGAACGTGCCGATCGAAAAGTCCGCCGGGCGGCCGGACGTGTCGGCGACCGGCCAGTACGTCGAATTTCTCAAGCAGAGCTCGACCAGCTTCACGACCCCCGAGCGCGCGATCAACGCCAATATCGACCTCGGCGTGCCGATCTATTCGGGCGGCGCGGTCAAGAACGCGGTGCGCGCGGCGGAGGAACGGGTCGAGGCCGGCCAGGCCGAGCTGCGTGGTACCGAATCGGCCATCTTCAGCCAGGTGGTCGCCGCCTATATGGACGTGATCCGCAACGAGGCGCTGGTCGGGCTCGCGGCGAACCAGGTCGACGTGCTCTCCACCAACCTCGAGGCCACCAGCGACCGGTTCGAGATCGGCGATCTGACGCGCACCGACGTGGCGCAGTCCGAATCGCGTCTCGCGACCGCACAGAGCGACTTGCGCGCGACACAGGCCAATCTGATCGCCGCGCGCGAGGATTACATCGAGCTCGTCGGGGAGGCGCCGGACGACCTTCAGCCGCCGCCGCCGCTGCCCGGCCTGCCCGACAGCCCCGAAGCCGCGGTCGACGTCGCGCTCGAGAACAATCCCGATCTGATCGCCGCGCGCGAACGCGCCGAAGCCGCCGACTACGATATCGACGTCGCCGGGGCCGGGCGGCTGCCGCGCGTCTCGCTGTTCACCGGCTACGGTTACAACAACTACCTCGGTACGCTCGGCGGCGCGGTCACCGATCCGATGTTGCCGGGCGCCAATCCCTCGCAGACATCGACCGAGGCGCAGGCCGGCGTCCAGATCAGCATTCCGATCTTCCAGGGCGGCCGCCCCGCCGCGCTCCAGCGCCAGGCGCAGGCGCGCGCCTCGGTCGCGCTCGAGGAGATCGTTGCCGCCGAGCGCGACGTGATCGCACAGGTTCGCGCCGCCTATTCGAGCTGGCGCGCCTCGCTCGCGATCATCGAAAGCTCGCAGACGGCGGTCGCGGCCGCCGAACTCAGCCTGGAAGGCGTGCGCGCGGAAAACTCGATCGGCAACCGCACGATCCTCGACGTACTCAACGCCGAGCAGGAACTGCTCAACGCGCGGGTCGAGCTGATTACCGCACGGCGCAATGCCTATGTGGCGGGATTCAGCCTGCTCGCCGCGATGGGCCGTGCCGAAGCGCGCGACCTCGGGCTCGAGAGCGAGGGCCTGCTCTACGATCCGCAGCTCAACTTCGAGCGGGTCGAGGGCAAGTGGTGGGACTGGGACCGCGATCCCGATCCGGTCGCGCAATCCACGAGAACCGTTGACATCCCGGCGCAGGACGCGGAAATTCCCGCCGAGCAAGCGCAGCCTTACGCGCCGGTCGACTGAGGCCGCGGCGCGGGCTGCATCGGGGGGTTGGAGCGGTTATGCGACAGCAGGGTGAGGCTTCGGTCGAGGAAATCCTCGAGTCGATCAAGAAGGTGATCGCGCGCGACAACCGCGCGACCGCGCTCGAGACGCGCCGCCGGCGCGAGGAGGAGGGGCTGATCGCCCCCGGGCCGGCCAGCCTCGAACTGACCGACGAGGAGGCCGATGAAGTGCTCGACCTGGGCGCCGCCGATTTCGTCGAGGAAGCCCCGGACGAGAGCGATTCGGACGACGACGAGGATTCGCCGCTGACCAACGATGCGGTGCGCGTGTCGCTGCGCGAAAACCTCGCCGCGCTCGCCATGCTCGCCGAACCCGGTGCGTCGCCGCAGATCGTCCGTTCGGGGGAAACCTCGCTCGAGGGGCTGGTGCGCGACATGCTCCGCCCGATGCTCGCCGAATGGCTCGACAAGAACCTGCCCGGCATGGTCGAGAAGATGGTCAAGGCCGAGATCGCGCGGATCGCCGGCAAGCGCGGCTGAGCGCGGCCAGCAAAGCGCTTTCCCCACACGATTCTACGCGCTAGTCCGGCGCGCATGATAAAGATCACGGGGTTCGCAACCTCCCTCGTCGCGCTGGCCCTTGCCGCGCCTTCGCTCGCCCGGGACACCGCCCAGGGCGCCGGGCAGGGCGATCCGGCCCCGATGACAGCGCAGGATCTGGTGACCATGCCCCGCCTCGGCGCGCCCGCGGCGTCGCCGGACGGGCGGTGGGTCGTCTACACCGTCACCGAGACCGATCCGGCGAGCTACGAGCGCACCGGCAAGCTCTATCTGCGCGATCTCTCCAATCAGCAGACCAGGGCAGCCGAACTCGACCTTGGCGGCAGCGCGAGCGGCGCGGCGTTCGGGGCCGACGGCGGGCTTTACTTCCTGTCCGACCGCGGCGAGCGCGGCACGGCGCAGGTGTGGCGCGTCGCGCTGTCGGCCGAGGGCAAGGCTGGCGCGCCGGCGAAAGTCACCGACCTCGCCGCCGATGTCGCGGGCTTCGCGCTCTCGCCCGACGGCGGGAAGATCGCGCTCTACGGCGATATCGGCCGCGACTGCACGACCTTCGGCTGCGAGGGTGATGCGAAAGGGCACTTGCCCGGTCCCGGCGACGGGCGGCTCTACGACGCCGACGACGGCTTCGTCCGTCACTGGGACAGCTGGGAAACGCCCGGCACCTACAGCCGCGTGTTCGCCTTCGACCTCGTCGACGGCAAGGCGGCGGGCCCGGGCATTGCGCTCGACGGACCGATGGGCGAGGGCGCGCTCGTCGGCGACACCCCGACCAGGCCGTTCGGCGGCGGCGAGGAGATCGCCTGGGCGCCCGACGGCTCCGGGGTCTATTTCGCCGCGCGCCTTTCGGGTCGCGCGGAGCCGACCTCGACCAATGTCGATATCTGGTGGAACGGGCTCGCGGGCGGCGAACCGATCAACCTGACCTACGCCAACGAGGCGGTCGACACGCTGCCCGCGCCTTCGCCCGACGGCAAGTGGCTCGCCTATGCCGCGATGGCGCGCCCGGCATACGAAGCGGACCGGCTGGTGGTGCATCTGCGCAATCTCGCCACCGGCGAGACGCGCGCGCTGACGCAAGGTTTCGACCGTTCGTTCGGGTCGCTCGCCTGGACGCCCGATTCGCGCTGGATCGTCGCCACCGCGCAGGACGTTCTCGACACGCCCGCGTTCCGCATCGATCCGACCACCGGCGAAGTGACCGAGCTCGACCTCATGGCGGGCAACGAGGCGCATATCGGCAACGTCACCCCGCTGCCGGGCGAGCGCCTGTTGTTCACCCGCGATTCGATCGGCGCGCCGCCCGAGCTGTTCGTATCGCACAGCTGGGGGCAGGCCATGCCGCTGACCGAAGTCGCGGGCCGCCGCCTGGGCCGGCTCGCGCCGATCGTCACCCGCCGCTTCAGCTTCGCCGGCGCGAACGGCGACACCGTGTGGGGTCAGATCACCAAGCTCGAAGGATTCGAGGGCGAGATGCCCGCGATCCTCTACGTCCACGGCGGACCGCAGGGCTCGTTCAACGATGGCTGGTCCACCCGCTGGAACCCGCGCGTGGTCGCGAGCCAAGGCTACGCGGTGATCTCGGTCGATTTCCACGGCAGCACCGGATACGGCCAGGCCTTCACCGACAGCATCAACCGCGATTGGGGCGGCAAGCCGCTGATCGACCTGCAGAAGGGCCTCGCCGCCGCGCTCGCGCTCGACCCGCAGATCGACGGCAACCGCGCCTGCGCGATGGGGGCGAGCTACGGCGGGTACATGATGAACTGGATCGCCGGGAAATGGCCCGATCGGTTCGACTGCCTGGTGCAGCACGACGGCCTGTTCGACATGCGCAGCTTCTACTACGCGACCGAGGAACTGTGGTTTCCCCGCTGGGACTTCGGAGGCTCCTACGCCGAGAACCCCGAACTCTACGAAAAATGGAACCCGGTCCATCACGTCGACCAATGGAAGACTCCGATGCTGGTGGTGACCGGGCAGAAGGACTTCCGCGTGCCCTATACCCAGGCGCTCGGCGCGTTCACCGCACTGCAGGAACGCGGCGTGCCCGCGCAACTGCTCGTCTTTCCGGAGGAGAACCACTGGGTGCTGGCGCCCAAGAACTCGCTCCAGTGGCACCAGACGGTGTTCGCCTGGCTCGATCGCTGGCTGCGCGAGGAATGACCACCGAGAGGGAGCTGGCCAAGGCGCGCGAGGCGCTCGCCAAGATCGGCGGCGCGACGGTCGAGCGCCACATCTTCCTGTGCGCGATGTCGGACAAGCAGAAGTGCTGCCGCCGCGAGGACGGCGAGCGCGCCTGGAAGTATCTCAAGAAGCGGCTCAAACAGCTCGGGCTGGCATGTTCGACGGTGCAGCGGACCAAGGCGGACTGCCTCCAGGTCTGCGAGGCGGGCCCGATCGCGCTCGTCTGGCCCGACCAGGTCTGGTATCATTCGTGCAGCGAGGAGGTGCTCGAGCGGATCATCCAGCAGCACCTGATCGGCGGCCAGCCGGTCGAGGAATTCCGCCTGCGCCCGGCCGAACGCTAAGCGCTCAGCCTTTCCATTCGTCGTCGCCCATCAGGTCGGTCACGCTCTCGTCGTGCCCGGTGCCGCTCGACAGGAACACCAGCCCCATCAGCGCCGCGGTGAGCATCATCGTCGCGCCCACGCCGAGCGCGGTGGCGATGTAGAAATGGATCGAGAGCGCCGCATCGGTGACGTAGAGATAGCCCAGCACCAGCACGACCACCGCGAGCGTCACCAATCCCATCATCCGCATGAGCCGCTTGTAGCGCGCCCAGGCGAAGGCGGCGTTGTCGGGTTCTTCGAGAGGCGACTTGGGGACCATGCCGTCCACTTGGGCCTTGCGGCCGAGATTGGCAATGGCGGGCGATTCGTGGCATTCTCTTGTCCCTAAGGAGGTCGAGACGATGGACATTGCCAGGCTGATCGTCGGGCGCCCGAGCGCCGACATCGTATACTGCGAGGCTGCAACCAGCGTGCGCGAGGCGGTCGCGATGCTCGCCGAACGGCGCATCGGCGCCTTGCCGGTGATGGACGGCGGCAAGGTCGCAGGCGTGTTTTCCGAGCGCGACGTGCTCTACTGCATGGCTCACGAAGGCGCGGCCGCGCTCGATCGCACCGTGGGCGAGGTGATGACCGCACCCGCGATCGCGGTCGCCCCGGGAACCAAGGTGGACGAGGCGCTCGCCCTGATGACCGAGCGGCGCATCCGCCATCTGCCGGTGGTCGACGGGGAGACCATGTGCGGCTTCATTTCGATCGGCGACCTCGTCAAGTCGCGGCTCGACGAGGTCGAGCGCGACGCCGCGGCGATGCGCAGCTACATCACGACGGGTTGAGCGGGCGGCGCAGCGCCCCCATATCGCCCTTATGTCCGAAACCCTGACCCTCACCCCCGCCGCGGCCCAGCGCGTCGCCTCGATCGCCCAGCGCCAGGCGAAGCCCGCGATCCTGCGCCTTTCGGTCGAGGGGGGTGGATGCTCGGGTTTTCAGTACAAATTCGACCTCGCAGATGCCGCGGAAGCGGACGACCGGGTCAGCGAGACCGACGGGGTGAAGCTGGTGGTCGATCCGATCAGTCTCGACCTCGTGACCGGCAGCACGGTCGATTTCGTCGAATCGCTGGGCGGCGCGGCCTTCAAGGTCGAGAACCCGCAGGCCGCGGCCGGATGCGGCTGCGGCTCCAGCTTCGGGATTTAGTTGAACATTTTCCTCGTCATTGCGAGGAGCCGAAGGCGACGCGGCAATCCATGGACCGAACTTCTCCGATTGTCGAACCGTTCGCCTTGGCGTCAATGTCCCGCCATGGATTGCTTCGCTTCGCTCGCAATGACGAGATAAGACAATGAAAATCGCCAGCTTCAACATCAACGGGGTCAAGGCGCGGCTGCCGCGCCTGCTCGAATGGCTCGAGGAGACGCGCCCGGCGGTCGCCTGCCTGCAGGAGGTCAAGAGCCAGGACGAGGGTTTCCCAGCCGCCGAGTTCGAGAAGATCGGCTACCAGGCGATCTGGCACGGCCAGAAGGGCTTCAACGGGGTTGCGATCCTCGCCGACGGGGTCGCGCCGGTCGAAGCGCAGCGCACGCTCCCGGGCGATCCGGAGGATCTCCACGCGCGCTATCTCGAGGCCGATGTGGGCGGGGTGCGGATCGCGTGCATCTACCTGCCCAACGGCAACCCCCAGCCGGGCCCGAAGTTCGATTACAAGCTCGCCTGGATGGCGCGGCTGCGCGCGCGCATGGCCGAGCTATGGGCGCTCGAAATTCCCTGCGCGGTGGTCGGCGATTTCAACGTCATCCCCGAGGACAAGGACGTCTGGTCGCCCGCCGCAATGGCGAACGACGCGCTGATGCAGCCCGAATCGCGCGCCGCCTATCGCGAACTGCTCGGCGACGGCTGGACCGATGCGCTCGACACATTGAACCCGCGCGGCGGGGTGTGGACCTTCTGGGACTACCAGGCCGGCGCCTGGCAGCGCGACCACGGCTTCCGCATCGACCACCTGCTCCTCAGCCCCGAACTCGCCGACCGGATGGTCGCGGCGGGCGTCGACAAGGACCACCGCGGACGCGAGAAGGCAAGCGACCACGCGCCGGTCTGGGTCGAGATCGGCGACTGACGGCGCGCCGGAGAAGCCTCAGCGGTAGAAGACGTGGCTTTCGATCGTCGCCAGCGCCTGCTTGGAGCGGCGCCAGCGCGGGCTCACATGGGTGGCGTGGAAATAGAGCGCGTCACCGGCCTTGCTCTCCCACAGCCCCTCGTGGGCGATGCGGGCGACCGCCTTGGCGCGTTGCCACGCGGCCGAGCCACGGCGGATATGCGGCATCGCGCCGCCGCGTACGAACGAGAACTGCGCGCGCTGATAGACCACCCCGCAATAGTCGGCGGGGAAGAGGCCCGAATCGGCGCGATTGATGACGACCTGCGCCACCGCCAGCTGGCCCGCGAGCGGTTCGCCGCGCGACTCGAAATAGACCGCGCCTGCGAGGCACTCCATCTCGTGCGACAGCGTGTCCCGATCGGGCATGGCCGCGACCAGTTCCGCCAGCGAGGCGGCATCGACGGTGGGCTGTTCGGATTTTTCGGGAAGCGGCTGAACCACTTCCTTCTCGACGAAGACCGGAACGACCTCTGCGGTCAGCACCGGCTCGGAAATCTGCGGGTTCTCGCCCGGCTGGGCGTTGACGCCGGAACCTTCGGCATTGGCGATCGTAAAGCTCGTGATCGATGCGAGCGCCGCAAGCGCGGCGAGGCGGGTCTTTCGAATCATTGTTCATCGTTCTTGAGCGGTGAACGAGCACAGTCGCAGGCTGGGACCTGATCGCGTTGATTAGCGTTGGTAGTGGGTCCAGTTATCGGGCCTGCCGGCCGTTCCCCGTCTGCGTGCCAGCTATGGGCGGCCGAAATGCCACCCGTGCCGCCTGCGCGTCGGAAGTTGCGGGCCAAATAGTCGGCGCGCCTGTCGAGTCAACCTAACCCGGCAAGGATGCGACGAACCGTTGCGCATCCGCGATATCCACCTCCAGAATCCAGATATCGCCGTCCTGGCGTTTGCGCCGGGCGAGATAGTCGGAAAATTCCTGTTGATTTTCAGCTGCCTGACTTTTCGCTAGCACGAAAGCGCGCGATCCGCCGAGTTGCGGCATCCTTTCGTAAAGCCGGGCATCGAGGCCGCGAAACATCGTTACGAGCAGGATCGTGCCCGAATCGCGTTCACCCTTTTCGATAACCGTCGCGAACCCGCCGCGCGATTCGGCGAGGCGCAGGATCGCCGCAACCTCGAGATGCGCGGGCAGGCGATCGTCGGCCACGATCAGCCGCCGTGCGAACGGTAGCCGGGCAGGCTGGAGAGCGCGATGCGCGAGCGCATGAACGTGCCGGTGCCGCGCCCGATCTCGTCCCCCTCGGCGTCGATCAGACGCGATTCGGCCACCAGCACCCGCCGCCGCCCGCTGACCCAGCGTCCCTCGGCCACGACCTTGCCCGCGCGCACCGGCTTGGTGAAATGCAGGTTGAACGAGGTGGTCAGCAGGAAGCGATCCGTGACGAGGGTGTTCGCGGCATAGAACGCCGCATCGTCGAGCATCTTGAAGTAGATCGTGCCGTGCGCCGCCCCGGCCGCGTGATAGGCCGCTTCGGTGACGACGAACTCGATCCGCGAGCGCCCTTCGCCGACGATCTCGAGCCGCGAATCGAACAGCGCGTTGACCGGCGCCGAGCCGTAGAGCGATTCGAGCGCGCGGTGATGGAGCCCGGCGCCCGAGCGGGCATCGGGCCCGGTATTCGCATCAGGCAACGTCACGGTCGCCGGCATTGGTGAGCGAGGCGATCAGCGCTTCGACCCCGCTCGCCTCGACCAGCAGGCGGTGGGTGGCTTCGTCGCGCACCAGGCGCGAAATCGCCGCCAGCGCATGGAGATGCGCCGCGCCCGCGCTTTCCGGCGAGATCAACCCGAAGACGAGTTCCACCGGCATGCCGTCGGCCGCGTCGAATTCGACCGGCGAGGCGAGCTTGAGCAGCGCGGCGACCGGACGCTTCGGCTCGGCCAGCCGCGCGTGCGGGATGGCGACGCCGCGGCCGAAGCCGGTGCTGCCGAGCTTCTCGCGTTCGTCGAGCGCCTCGAGCACGTCGGCGGCGGGGAAGCCGTAGGCGCGCTCGAACCGCTGCGCGAGTTCTTCGAGCACAGCCGCCTTGCACCCCGCGTCGCTGAGCGCGATCGCTTCGGGAATCAGTCTGAAATGTGCGTTCATCGTCCAGTCTTGGTTCTGTCGAGCATGCCGCCAATCGGCGAACCGGCGCGCACGCGGCGCGGCCGAACGGGACAAGCCCTTTGCGAATCCGGCGGATTTTGCGGCGCGCGGGCGCGCCGGGGCGTCAACGGGGCTCGACCCATCCGATCGAGCCATCGCGCCGACGATAGACCATATTGTGCCTGCCGGTGCCAGCATTTTTGAAGAACATCGCGTTGGTGTCGCGCAGGTCGAGCATCATCACCGCGTCGGCCACACTCGTCTCGGGAATGTCGGCGGTCGTCTCGGCAACGATCATCGGCGTATCGTCGCCGCTCGCATCCTCGTCATCGTCGTCGGGCGCGGCGAAGATCGTGTAGCCAGCCTCTTCGTCGAGCTGCGCGTGCGCGGCCTGGGTATGGCGATCCTGCAGCCGGCGCTTGTAGCGGCGCAGCTGCTTGTCGATCTTCTCCGCCGCGCGGTCGAGCGCCTGGTGGGCGTCCTGCGCCTCGCCATGCCCCTTCACGATCGTGCCCTGCATCACATGAGCGACGATATCGCAGGTGAACCCGCCCGCGGGCGCCTTGCCGAAGGTGACCTGCGAGGTGAGCGCGCGGTTGAAATATTTCTCGACGATTCCGTTGAGCCGCTCGGCGGCGTGATCCTGCAGGGCGGCGCCGGTTTCGACCTGGTGGCCTGAGACGCGAATATCCATCGTCGATATTTCTCCATTGTTGGGGCGAGACCCCCCGATCCCGTTCAGCTGCCCCAGAGGGGGCTATTCATCCTGCCGATAAACGCCAGGTGCCGCGCAAGTTCCTCCGCGCTGGCGGCATGCGGGCGCGGCGAGCGGTGCGTGCGGTCGACCGCGGCGCGGCGCGGCATTGCGATAATCTGCGCGCCGGCGGTTTCGGCCGCGAGCTCGAGCCCGATCTGCCGTCCGCCGGTGAGCTCGACATAGACTTGCGCGAGCAGCTCGGCATCGAGCAGCGCGCCGTGCTTGACCCGGTGGCTGCGGTCGACGCCGTAGCGCGTGCACAGCGCATCGAGCGAGAGCTTGGCGCCCGGGTGCCGCTTGCGTGCGATCGCGACGGTGTCGATCATCCGCGTCAGGCACACCGCATCGCGCTCGCAGATCGCAAGCTCGGCGTTGAGGAAGCCGAAGTCGAACGCGGCGTTGTGCGCGATGAGCGGCGAATCGCCGATGAAGGCGAGCAGCGCCTCGGCGATCTCGTGAAACCGCGGCTTGTCGGACAGAAAGGCGGCCGACAGCCCGTGAACCGCTTCCGCACCGGCGGGCATGTCCCGCTCGGGATTGACGTAAGCGTGGAAGGTCTCGCCGGTGGGCACGCGGTTGACCATCTCGATACACCCGATTTCGACCATCCGGTCCCCGCTGGAGGGGTCTAGGCCGGTCGTCTCGGTGTCGAATACGATTTCGCGCATCCCCTTGTCTATCGGCCTCCGGGGGCCGGGTGACAAGGGCAGAGGCGGCCTTTTTTTGGCGCAGCCCGGGCCTCGCTCATCCGGCCAGCCGGGCGGCGAGTTCGCGCACCGCGGCTTCGGTTTCGGCAAGCGAGGCGCCGGTGTCGATCACATGGTCGGCGCGCGCGCGTTTGTCCGCGTCGGGCGTCTGGTGCGCGAGAATGCGCGCGAACTTCTCCGGCGTCATGCCCGGGCGCGACAGCACCCGCGCGCGCTGCACTTCGGGGGGGGCCGAAACGACCACCACCGCGTCGACTTGCGCGTCGCCGCCCTTCTCGAACAGCAGCGGAATATCGAACACGACGAGCGGCGCGCCGGCGTGCTCGATCAGGAATTCCCCCCGCTTCGCCGCGACCGCCGGATGCACGATTCGCTCGAGCCGCGCGAGCGCTCGCGGATCGCCGAAGACCTGCTGCCCGAGTTCGTCGCGCAGCACGCCTTCGGGGCCGGTCGAACCGGGAAACGCCGCCTCGATCGCCGGCACGAGCGAACCATCGGGCCCCTGCATCCGCCGCACTTCGGCATCGGCATCGAACACCGGCACGCCCGCGCGCGCGAACATCGCCGCGACGGTCGACTTGCCCATCCCGATCGAACCGGTGAGGCCGACGATGCGCGGGCGGGTCATCGTGCGAGCCGCGCGCGCAGTTCGGCGTCGTGCTCGCGCGGCGGAGCGACGCCGAAGAAGCGCTCGAAGGCGGCGGCGGCCTGCCCGATCAGCATCGCCAGCCCGTCGATCGCCAGGAAGCCCGCGGCGCGCGCATTGCGAAGGAAGTCGGTTTCCACCGGGTCGGTGACGATATCGTAGGCGACGCTGCCCGGCGGCGCGTGGCTCCAGTCGAACGCGAGCGGCGGCTGGCCGCGCATGCCGAGCGGGCTGGCGTTGATCACGAGATCGCAGCAGTGCTCGCGGTCGTCGAAGGGGAAATCGGTCGGCGCAGCGAAATGCGCGAGATCGACCGCGTGATGTTCGCCCCCCGGGTCGAGCTCGTCGAGCATCGCGCGCGCTTTCGCCGGGTCGCGCCCGGCCAGGGCGATGGTAAAGCCGTGCTCCGCCAGCGCTGCGACGATCGCCCGGGCCGCGCCTCCCGTCCCCAGCACGCGCGCCATGCGGAACAGGTGGCGTTTGCCGAGCGCGCCCGCGAGCGGCTCGAGGAAGCCCGCGACGTCGGTGTTGTATCCGACCAGCGCAGCGCCATCGCGCGCCACCGTATTGACCGCGCCGACCCTGGCCGCGCGCGGATCGAGCCGGTCGAGCAGCGGGACGATCGCCTGCTTGTGCGGCATCGTCACATTGCAGCCGCGCCAGGCCGTGTCTGTTCTGCGGGCGTCCAGATAGTCCGCAAGTTCGTGCGTTGCGATCGGTGTCGCGCGATAATCCGCTTCGATGCCGAGCTTCGCCAGCCAGAAGCCGTGGATCGCGGGCGACTTCGACTGCGCGATCGGGTCGCCGATCACTTCGGCGTAAGGTCGGGTCATGCGGGCAGCTCGCCCGTTTCGCGCAGCGCGCCGAGCACCGCGAGCAGCGGCATTCCGAGCACGGTGAAGTGATCGCCCTCGATCCGCTCGAACAGCTGCACGCCGATCGCCTCGATCCGGAACACGCCGACGCAGTGGCCGACTTCGGGCCACTCGGCATCGAGGTAGCTTTCGATGAACGCCTCCGACAGCGGGCGCACCTGAAGCGTCGCGAGCGCGGCGTGGCGCCAGACGATCTTTCCATCCCGCGCGATCGCCGCAGCCGAGTGGAGCTGCATCACCCGCCCGGAAAATTCGCGCAAGTGCTCGGCCGCTTCGTCGCGGCTCGCCGGCTTGTCGAACCGCCGCTCCCCCACCACGACGAGCGAGTCGCTCCCGAGCACGGGGCGATGCTCTTCTTCGATAGCAAGCGCCTTGGCCTCGGCGAGCGCGAGCGCGACCTGGTCGGGCCGTGCGCCTTGCAGCGACGCCTCGAGCGCGCGCTCGTCGACCGCCGCGGGCCGCGCCTCGAACGCAACGCCGGCCGCGGTGAGCATCGCCGCGCGCGAGGCGCTTCTGGACGCCAGCACGAGCATCAGCGAGCGACCTGCCCTGAGCCCGGCCGAAGGGTCATATCGGCTTCGATCCGAGCAACGTCTCGCTCGCCCCGTCGCGCTCGCCAAGCAGGCGGATTATCGCCGCGGCGGTTTCCTCGATCGAGCGGCGGGTGACGTCGATCACCGGCCAGCCGTTGTCGGCGAACATGCGCCGCGCGAACTGCACCTCCTCGCGCACCCGCTCGTTGTCGACATACGAGGTCTCGGTCTGCTCGTTGAGGCTGAGCAGGCGGTTGCGGCGGATCTGCACCAGGCGCTCGGGGGCGGTGGTCAGGCCGACGATCAGCGGGTGGCGCAGCGCGAACAGCACCGGCGGGGGCGGGCTTTCGATCACCAGCGGGATATTGGCGACCTTGTAGCCGCGGTTGGCGAGGTAGATGCTGGTCGGAGTCTTCGAGCTGCGCGACACGCCCGCCAGCACGATATCGGCTTCCTCCCAGTTCTCCCAACCGATCCCGTCGTCGTGCGCGATGGTGAAGTGGATCGCGTCGACGCGGCGGAAATAGGCGTCGTCCATCGCATGCTGGCGGCCCGGGCGGCCATGCGCCTCCTGCCCGAGCTGGGTCTCGAGCGCTTCTGTCACCGCGTCGAGCGCGGGCACCGCGGGCAGGCCGAGCTGGCGGCAATGCTCCTCCAGCGTCGCGCGGGTTTCGGGATTGACCAGCGTGAACAACACCAGCCCCGGATTATCCGCGAGATCGGGGAGAATGCGCGACAGGTGCTGGCGCGAGCGCACCATCGGCCAGAAGTGGCGCACGATCTCCGCATCGTCGAACTGCGCCAGCGCCGCCTTGGCCACCATTTCGAGCGTTTCCCCGGTGGAATCGGAGAGAAGATGGAGGTGGAGACGGTGCATTCCGGGTGTGGTTTCGTTGGCGCGATCGGCTGTGGAGAATGCCCGGCATAAACCACGGGAGAAACCTGGCGACAAGTTTGAGGGCGGGATTCGTACCCACTACCGGCCTTTGCGCGTCGGGCTTGTGGACAGGCACGCTGGCTTGTCGACAGGCTGGGGACAGCGGGGAAAAGCATTCGTTGACGCGCATTCCCGGCGAGTCCCGACCCCGCCGGGTCTGTTCATCGCGGGACAAATCGGGCAGTGGGCCGCTGTCCCCGATATCCACAGGGCCAACAGACTCCATCATCTTATATTAAATACTATAGTATTTGGATTGGACCTTCCCGAATGCCCGGTCTCCTCCTCGAAACCCTGCACGGCAAGCGCGGCGATCGCGTGCCCTTGTGGCTCATGCGGCAGGCAGGTCGCTACTTGCCCGAATACCGCGCGTTGAGAGCGGAAAAGGGCGGTTTCCTCGAGCTGGTTTACGATACCGAGGCCGCGGCCGAAGTCACGCTCCAGCCTCTGACCCGGTTCGGCTTCGACGGCGCGATCCTGTTCTCCGACATCCTGATCGTGCCCTACGCCATGGGGCAGGATCTCGCGTTCATGGCAGGCGAGGGGCCGCGCCTTTCGCCGCCGCTGGTCGATGCGACGCTGTCGAGCCTCGAAGCGGTGCCGGCGCGGCTGGCGCCGATCTACGAGACCGTGCGGCAGGTGCGCGCGAGGCTCGACGACCGGACGACGCTGCTGGGCTTCGCCGGCAGCCCGTGGACCGTTGCGACCTACATGGTCGCGGGCGAGGGCAGCCGCGACCAGCACGCGGCGCGCGAGATGGCCTATCGCGATCCGGCGGCTTTCGGCGCGATCGTCGATGCGATCGCCGAGGTGACGATCGAATATCTCGCGGGCCAGATCGAGGCCGGCGCCGAAGCGGTGCAGCTGTTCGATTCGTGGGCCGGCAGCCTCGCTCCCGACGAGTTCGAACGCTGGGTGATCGCGCCGAACGCGCGGATCGTCACAGCGCTGGCAGAGCGCTTTCCCGGCCTGCCGGTGATCGGATTCCCCAAGGGCGCAGGCGAGAAACTTCCGGCCTATGCGCGCGAGACGGGCGTTTCGGCGGTCGGGGTCGACGAGACGCTCGATCCCGCGTGGGTCGCCGCCAGTCTGCCCGATGGCATGCCGGTGCAGGGCAATCTCGATCCGCTGCTGCTGCTGGCCGGCGGCGCGCGGCTGGTCGAGCGGACCCGTGCCATCCTCGAAGCGTTCGCCGCGCGTCCGCACGTGTTCAATCTCGGCCACGGGATCGGCCAGCACACCCCGATCGCGCATGTCGAGACGCTGATCGAAACCGTGCGCGCGTGGAGGGGGTGACGAACGCGCCGCGCCGCCCTACAGGGCACCTATGCAGGACTTCCTCGGCATGACGTACTACTGGCTGAAGGCGGGCCATCTGATCTTCGTGATCTTCTGGATCGCCGGGCTGTTCATGCTCCCGCGGTTCTTCGTTTATCACCAGGAATCGGCGCTCGGCTCCACGGAGGACACGGCCTGGATCGAGCGCGAGCGGCGGCTGCTCAAGATCATCCTCGGGCCCTCGATGGCGCTCGTGTGGATCCTCGGCCTGGCGCTGGCCTTCACCATCGATGCCTGGAGCCAGGGGTGGTTTCACGCGAAGCTCGCGCTGGTGCTCGCGCTTTCCGGCTATCACGGGTGGATGGCGGGCTACGCGAAGAAGCTGGCGCGGGGCGAGCGCCCGCTCGAGAACCGCACGCTGCGGCTGCTCAACGAAGTGCCGGGGATCGCGGTGGCGCTGATCGTGGTGCTGGTGATCGTCCGCCCGTTCTGAATCGCCGACAAGGCGGGTGGGCTCGGCGCAATCCGAATTGACGCCCGCGACGCTCGCGCCTATTTCACTGGCCTCTTTTCCGGTTTAGGCGGCGCCCCAGCGCGCTCGCCGGGTCCGCTTTCTCCAAGCCCATACGACCTGCCGGCCATTTCCATCACGGAATCCAAAAAATGCATCTCAAGGAACTCAAGAAGAAAGCCCCGGCCGAGCTGGTCGAAATGGCCGAGGAACTCGGCGTCGAGGGCTCTTCCACCATGCGCCGGC
>CAMPIA010000007.1 GCA_946886175.1 uncultured Altererythrobacter sp. | reverse complement strand
TGCGCCACCAGTGCATGACCTGGCCGAGCAGCCACGGCTTGCCGTAGGCGCCGCGCCCGATCATCAGACCGTCGGCGCCCGACTGGTCGAGCGCAGCAGCAGCATCCTCGATCGAACAGATGTCGCCGTTGACGATCACCGGAATCGAGACCGCATCCTTCACCTTGCGGATGAAGCTCCAGTCGGCGCTGCCCTTGTACATCTGGTTGCGGGTGCGGCCATGGACGGTGATCATCTTGACCCCGAGGTCCTCGGCGATGCGCGCGAGGTCGGGCGCGTTAAGGCTGTCATGGTCCCAGCCCATCCGCATCTTGACGGTGACCGGCACCGAGACCGCCTTGACCGTAGCCTCCATCAGCTTGGTGGCGAGGGGCACCTCGCGCATCAGCGCGGAGCCCGCCAACTGGCCGACGACTTTCCGGACCGGGCAACCGAAGTTGATGTCGATGATTTCGGCGCCGTTGCCCTCCTGCAGCTTCGCCGCCTCGCCCATCGAGCCAGGGTCGCAGCCGACGAGTTGCATCGAGACCGGCTCCTCGATCGGATCCCAGGCGGTCTTCTGGATCGACTGGCGTGTCTCGCGGATCGCCGCCTCGCTGGCGATCATCTCGGTCACGTTGAGGCCCGAACCGTAGCGCCGCACGAGCGTGCGGAACGGCATGTCGGTCACGCCGGTCATCGGCGCGAGCACGACCGGGCAGTCGATCGCGACCGGGCCGATATCGATCGGCTTCAGCGCCGGAGGTGTGGGAAGCGACTTCATCTGGATGGTGCCTAAAATTTGGGCAGCGCTTAGTGGATTGCCGCCCTTGGCGCAAGTCGCTAGCCGCAGGCGCGATGCCCGACAGTGCGCCCCTCCCCCCCTTCGCCGCGATCGTAGTGGCGGCCGGCAAGGGATTGCGCGCCGGGCAACCGATGCCCAAGCAGTTCGCGCAATGGCGCGGCAAGCCAATGGTCCGGCATTCGGTCGAGGCGCTGGCGGAAGCGGGCGCGACGAAAATCGTCGTCGCGATTCCCGACGGCGCGAATGAAATCGCCCGCGAGGCGCTTGCCGGTATCGCGCGGGTCGAACTCGTCATCGGCGGCGCGACGCGGCAGGACTCGGTTCGGCTCGCGCTCGAAGCGCTCGGGCCCGGCGCGCCCGAGCGTATCCTCATCCACGATGCCGCCCGTCCGGTCCTCGCCCGCGCGGTGATCGAGCGGCTGCTCGCGGGGCTGGCGGACCACCCGGGCGCGATTCCCGTGCTGCCCGTGGTCGACAGCCTCGCCATCGACGCGAATGGCGTGATGGCCGGGACCTGCGACCGCGAAGCCTTGCGCCGGGTGCAAACCCCGCAGGCATTCCGCTACGCAGACATCGTCGCCGCGCATCGCGCCTGGCCGGGCGAAACGACCGCCGGCGACGACGCGCAAGTCCTGCGCGCGGCTGGCGGCAGCGTGGCCATGGTCGAAGGCGACGAGGCACTGAAAAAACTGACGTTCGCGGAGGACTTCATGACCGACCGGCCGATAGTCCGCACCGGAATGGGCTTCGACGTACACCGTCTCGCGGCGGGAGAGGAACTGTGGCTCGGCGGCGTCCGCATCCCCCACGATCGCGGCCTGGCCGGCCATAGCGACGCCGACGTGGCGCTCCACGCACTGGTCGACGCGCTGCTCGGGGCGATCGGCGAAGGCGACATCGGCGCGCATTTCCCGCCCGGCGATCCGCAGTGGAAGGGTGCGCGCTCGTCGCGCTTCGTCGAACATGCCGCGGCGCTCGTCGCGGATGCGGGCTATACGGTCGCCAACGTCGATCTCACGATCATCTGCGAGGCGCCGAAGATCGGCCCGCATCGGGACGCGATGCGGGCGCGGATCGCGCAACTCTTGGCGATTCAGGCTGGCGCGGTTAGCGTGAAGGCCACGACCACCGAGGGACTCGGCCTGACCGGCCGGGGTGAAGGGATCGCGGCGCAGGCCGTGGCCACGCTCGCCCGGACGGCCTGACTGGAAAGGATTGACCCCGTGACATCGATCAAACGCGCGTTCGCGCTTGCCGCCGCCCTCCCGCTGGCTTTCAGCGCGATGCCGGCGCAGGCTCAGCAGGAGCTCGACCCGGCGCAGATCGAGAGCGCGGTGCGCTTCGGCTTGCCCGCGCTGTTCGAGGGCTACCAGGCGCGCTGCGCGGCGCAGCTTGCGCCCGGCGGTTACATCGCGCGCAACGCCGATCGGCTCGCTGCGAAATTCGCCGAAGGCGCGGATGCGCACTGGCTGGAGGCCAAGAGCGCGCTCCTCGCGCTCGGAGCCGACGATGGCATGGACCCCGCGATGATCGCGGGCATGCCCGACGAGGCGCTCAAGCCGTTCGTTGTCGCCTTCGTCCAGCAGATGGCCGCGACCGAGATCAAGCCGGACCAGTGCCAGGACATCGAGCGCGGGCTCGAACTGATCGATCCGCTTCCCGCGGACAACGTCGCCGGGCTCGTGGCGTTCGCCGTGGAAATGGGCGCGCGCGCAGACCAGCAGCTGGAAAATCAAACGGCGGCGGGCGAATAGCCGTGGCCGGCGCGCTCCTGTGCGATGACATCGAGGCGCTTGCGCGCCGGGTGGTCGAGGAAAACCTCGCCATCTCGCGCCGCGTCGCGGTCGCCGAAAGCTGCACCGGCGGTCTCGTCGCCGCAGCGCTGACCGAAATTCCGGGCTCGTCGAAAGTTCTCGATCGCGGGTTCGTGACTTATTCGAACGAGGCCAAGATGGAGATGCTCGGCGTCTCGGGCGAGATCATCGAGACCTTCGGCGCGGTGTCGATCGCCTGCGTCTGGGCAATGGCGAGCGGTGCGATCGAGCGCAGCCCGGCGGATGTCGCGGTCGCGATCAGCGGGATTGCCGGGCCCGACGGCGGGACCGACCTCAAGCCGGTCGGCACGGTCGTGTTCGCACGGGTCGTGCGCGGCGAGGACGGCGAGCCCGAAGGCGAACTGCGCACCTTCGACGGCAAGACCCGCGCCGAAATCCGCCGTCAGGCGACGCTCTGCGCGCTCGAGTTGCTGCTCCCGTAGAGTTCTTCCGCGCGCGCTTCGAACGCCGAAACCAGCTTGCGGAATGCGCGGTCGAAATACTGCCCTGCGATGGCTTCGAACATGCGGTTCTTGAACGTGAACTCGACCGAGAAGTCGATCCGGCATCCGCCGTCGGGCAAATCGGCGAAATGCCATTCGTTATCGAGGTCGCGCAGCGGCCCGTCGACGTAAATCACATCGATCATCTCGGGCCGGCGCTTGGTCACGCGCGAGGTGAAGCTCTCGCGGAAGCTCTTGAAGCCCACCACCATGTCGGCGATCATCTCGGTCTCACTGTCAGACCGTACGCGCGTCGCGATCACCCAGGGCAGGAATTCCTTGTAGCGCGCGACATCGGCCACGAGGTCGAACATCTGCTCGGCGCTGTACGGGACCGTGCGGCTTTCGCGAATGCCTGGCATCAGGCCTTCTGCTTGGCGAATTTTGCCTCGCGCGCGGCCTTCATCTCGGCGAAATCGTCACCCGCATGGTAGCTCGATCGGGTAAGCGGGCTAGAAGCGACCTGGAGAAAGCCCTTGGCGCGCGCGATCGAGCCGTAGGCGGCGAAGGCTTTCGGGGTCACGAAATCTTCGACTTTCGCGTGCCGCGGCGTGGGCTGGAGGTACTGCCCCATGGTGATGAAGTCGACATCGGCGCTGCGCATGTCGTCCATCACCTGATGCACTTCGAGGCGCTGTTCACCCAGGCCGAGCATCACGCCCGACTTGGTGAAGATCAGCGGATCGTGCGCCTTGACCTCTTCAAGCAGGCGCAGCGACGCATAGTAGCGCGCGCCGGGCCGAATGGTCGGGTAGAGCCGCGGCACGGTTTCGAGGTTGTGGTTGTAAACGTCGGGCCCGGCTTCACAAATCGCCTCGACCGCGGGGCGCATCTTGTTGCGGAAATCGGGGGTCAGGATCTCGATCGTAGTGTCGGGCGTCTCGCGGCGCAGCGCCTGGATCACCTTGACGAACTGGCTCGCGCCGCCGTCCGGCAGATCGTCGCGGTCGACGCTGGTGATGACGATATGCTTCAGGCCCATCTGGCCCGCCGCGATCGCCACGTTCTCCGGCTCCATCGGATCGACCATGCGCGGCATGCCGGTCTTGACGTTGCAGAACGCGCAGGCGCGGGTGCACACGTCGCCCAGAATCATCACCGTGGCGTGCTTCTTGGTCCAGCATTCGCCGATGTTCGGGCAAGCCGCTTCCTCGCACACCGTGTTGAGGTTGAGTTCGCGCATCAACTGGCGCGTCTCGTGGTAGCCCTTGCTGACGGGCGCCTTCACGCGAATCCAGTCGGGCTTGCGCTGCCGTTCGGGGCGCGCGCCTTCCGGCGCGGGTGCTGTGGAGAGGTCGTTCATGCGGCCCATCTAATCGCGCGACCCCGCTCTTGCCAGTCCTTTCCCGGCGCGGCATTGGAGCGCGCATGAAGAGCTTCGCAGACATGATCGCCGGCTACCGCAACTTCCGCGAGCGCGCCTGGTCCACCGAGCGCGAGCGCTGGAGCGAACTGGCCGAAGGGCAAGCACCGCAGGTGATGGTCATCGCCTGTTCCGACAGCCGGGTCGATCCGGCGCAGATCTTCGATGCCGGCCCGGGCGAGCTCTTCGTCGTGCGCAACATCGCCGCAATGGTGCCACCGTTCGAGACCACGCCGGGCAACCACGGGGTTTCCGCCGCACTCGAATTCGCGGTGCAATTTCTCGACGTGCGCGAAATCGTCGTCATGGGCCATGGCCTCTGCGGCGGGTGCAAGGCCGCGCTGACGAAGGACCTGCACGGCAACGAGCCGGGCAAGGGCGGCTTCGTCGCGAACTGGATCGCCATGCTCGACGAGGTGCGCGATCCGATCGCCGCGCGCCTCGGCACCGAGGGGCGCGAGGCCGAACGCGCGATGGAGCACGCCGCGGTCAAGGTCAGCCTCGCCAACCTGCGCACGTTCCCCTGCGTGCAGGAAAGGGAAGCGAACGGCTCGCTCGCGCTGCACGGCGCGTTCTTCGCGATTTCGGACGGCGCGCTGCACCTGCTCGACGAGCACGGCGGCGAGTTTCACCCGGCCGAGTAAGCACTTGCCGCGCCGGGTCGGCCGGTCCATGTAGCCGCCCATGTCCGACGAGCTTCAGCACCGCAACATCGCCCTCCTGATCGATTCCGATAACGCGAGCCCCGCAGGCATCGATCCGGTGCTCACGGTCCTCGCGGAACTGGGGCAGGTCAACATCCGCCGCGCCTACGGCAACTGGCGCAAGCCCGCGCTCAAGAGCTGGGCCGACCTCGTGCATCGCTACGGCATCGAGCCGCAGCAGCAGTTCGACCTGACGCGCGGCAAGAACGCGACCGACATGAAGATGACGATCGACGCGATGGACCTGATGTATCGCGGGCGGGTCCACGGGTTCGGGATCATGAGCTCGGACAGCGACTTCATGCCGCTCGCGATGCGCATCCGGCAGGATGGCCACCCGGTCTACGGCTTCGGCAGCGCCAAGACGCCCGAAGCCTTCCGCCAGGCATGCACCCGCTACATCGACGTCGAGGCGCTGATCCGCGCTGAAAAGGAGGAGCGCGCCAACGGCTCGAAGGCGGCGACCAGCGTGAAGAGCAAGCTGGACGATGAAATGCTCCACCTGCTGTTCGAAGCCTACAACGCCAGCAAGCGCGATGAAAAAGGTTTCGCCAAGGTATCCGAGATCGGCCAGCGCGCCGGCAACCGTTCGAGCTTCGATACGCGCAACTATGGCTACGCGCGGTTGATCGACCTCATCGAGGCGATCCCCAACTTCGCCACCGAGCGCCGCGAAGGCGGGAACGTCTGGGTCAAGCGCCTGCGCTGAACCCAAAAAAAAGGCGCGGGCCCAAGCCCGCGCCTTTCGTATTCATCAAAACCGCCGGGATTACCGGGCGGGCGCCTCCGCCGGTGCGGCGGGTTCGGTCGCAGGAGCGGCAGGCGCAGCCGTGGCGCCACCCGAAGCCTGCGCCGCGGCATAAAGGCCCCACAGCTCGGCGATCGGAGCGCGCACGCCCTGAACCTTGGCGAATGTCGCCTGGGCCGCGGCGAACTGGCCTTGATCGACCTGCGCGATGCCTAGGCGCGTGAGCGCGCGGCCGGTATCGACGCCGGACCGGGTCAGCGCGAGCTCGTACATTTCCTCGGCCTTCGCCGCCTGTTCGAAGTTCAGGTAGAGATCGCCCGCGGCCATCGCATCGATCGCGGCGCCGCCCGCAGCCCGAGCATCGGCTTCGAGCGCAGGCAGGTCGGCCCGGGCCGACTTTGCCTGGGCTTCGCTGGTCGTCTTCGCCTCGGTGACCAGCACGTCGCTGGTGTTGAGCAGGTTCGCGGCCAGACCCGCAGCCACGATCCGGCTGACCTCGCCCGGCAGACGACGCGCATCGGCGAACGAGATGTAATCGATGTAGTCGCGCTGCGTGCGCAGGCTGTCGGTCCGTTCCGCGAGCCGCATCACATCGAGCAGCGCCTGATCGTCGTAGTCGTAGAAGCTGCGCTGCACCGCAATCGCATCACCCCAGACGTCGCTCGAGGGGAAGTGCACGATGTAGAGCTTGCTGAACTCGGCGGCTTCGTCGACCAGTTGATTGTTGTAGGCCATGGCGAAACCGCGCTGGATCCACGCCTCGTCGACCGGCTGGCCGGCTGCGACCTGCGCCTGGATGCCATCCTTCAGGTATTTCAGGCCGGCGGCGTAGTTCTCTTCGGCGAAATAGGATTCCGCCGTCAGCCCGACCGCATCCTTGACGTTGTAGCCGGCTTCGATCGCCTGCGCGAAACGGGCGCGCGCCTGCGCCCAGTCCTGGGCGTTGTAGGCCAACTGGCCGGCGGCGAACAGGTTGCGGCCATACTGATCCGCGGGCGTGCCGCCGCTGTCAAGCATCATGTCGAGACCCTGGCGCTGGAGCGCCAGATCCTCGCTGCGAAAACCGATCGAATAGATCGCCTGGCCGGCGACGAACTTGTCGTCTCCGGTCTGCGCCGCCGCGACCAGTGCGGGGATGGCGGCCTTGAGCGTGGCCGGATCTTCCTTCGCCTCGAGGCGCGCGGCGAACGGTTGATAGACCTCGACGAAGCCCTTCGAATAATCCTTCTTCGGCGCTGCTTGCGCTTCCTCGTCATCGTCCTGGGCGTAGGCGGGCGCGGCGAGCGCCGCGCCGGAAACGAGCGCGATCGCGAGCGCGAAATGCGAGCCGAACCGTTTGGTGCGCGGCTGCGGATTGCGGGCAAAAGACAACATTTGGGTATCTCCCATTGCAAAATACGACGCCATGTAGGCTGAGCTATCCAGGCGGGAAACGAGCGACGGGCGCGCTAGTGCCGTCTCGTACCGCCGATTGCAATCGCTTGTGGGGAAATCGTGCTGAACGGCCTTTGAACGCGCTGTTCGGCGAGCATCGGCGGTCGCGTCGCCCGGAAATGTGGAAAAAGCGCCGGACAACCCCCATCTGCGACGCATTCAGGTGGTGATTCCCAGCCTTCCGGCCTAGGCTTTGCGCCGGATCCCAAGCAACCGAACGCATAGAAAAGAAGTCCGTTGAGCGACGATACCGATACACTTGCCCCGCCCTCCCCGATGGGCGACTTCGACCGGGTCGACATCGTCGACGAAATGAAGACGAGCTACCTCGATTACGCGATGAGCGTGATCGTGAGCCGCGCGCTGCCCGATGTGCGCGACGGCCTCAAGCCGGTCCACCGCCGCATCCTCTTCGCCAGCCAGGAAGGCGGCTTCGTCGCCGGGCGGCCCTACCGCAAGAGCGCCAAGATCGTCGGCGACGTGATGGGCAACTATCACCCGCACGGCGACAGCGCGATCTACGACGCGCTCGCGCGGATGACGCAGAACTGGTCGATGCGCGTGCCGCTGGTCGACGGCCAGGGCAACTTCGGCTCGATGGACCCCGATCCGCCGGCTTCGATGCGATACACCGAGGCGCGACTTGCCCGGGTCGCCAACAGCCTGCTCGACGATCTCGACAAGGATACGGTCGACTTCGCCGACAACTACGACGGTTCGCGGCGTGAGCCCACCGTGCTCCCCGCGCGCTTCCCCAATCTGCTGGTGAACGGCGCGGGCGGCATCGCGGTGGGCATGGCCACCAACATTCCGCCGCACAACCTCGGCGAAGTGATCGATGGCTGCTTCGCCTTCATCGACAATCCCGGGATCACCAACGAGGAACTGTACGAGATCATTCCGGGGCCCGACTTTCCGACCGCGCCGCTGATCCTCGGCCAGTCGGGCGCCAAGGCCGCCTACACCACCGGGCGCGGTTCGATTCTCATGCGCTGCCGGCACACGATCGAGAGCTCGCGCGGGGACCGTCAGTCGATCGTGCTCACCTCGATCCCCTACCAGGTCGGCAAATCCGGGCTGGTCGAGAAGATCGCCGAAGCGGCCAAGGACAAGCGGATCGAGGGGATCGCGGACATTCGCGACGAATCGAGCCGCGAGGGCGTGCGCATGGTCGTCGACCTCAAGCGCGACGCCTCGCCCGAAGTCGTGCTCAACCAGATCTGGCGCTTCACGCCTGCGCAGGCAAGCTTCCCGGCCAACATGCTCGCGATCCGCGGCGGACGGCCCGAAGTCCTCACGCTGCGCGACTTCATCCAGGCGTTCATCACGTTCCGCGAGCAGGTCATCACCCGCCGGACCAAGTTCGAGCTGAACAAGGCGCGCGAGCGGGCGCATATCTTGCTCGGTCTGGTGGTTGCGGTTTCGAACCTCGACGAGGTCGTGACCATGGTGCGCGGTTCGCCGAACCCGGCCGCCGCGCGCGCCAAGCTGCTCGTGAAGGAATGGCCGATCGGCGACATCGCGCAGTACATCCGCCTGGTCGAGGCGATCGAGCCCGACGCCGAGCAGCAGGGCGGCACCTATCGCCTCAGCGAACGGCAGGTGAAGGCGATCCTCGACTTGCGCCTCCACCGCCTGACCGCGCTCGGCCGCGACGAGATCGGCGGCGAGCTCCAGGAGCTTTCGATCGCGATCGAGGAGTATCTCTCGATCCTCGCCGACCGGGCGAAACTCTACGGCGTGATGCGCGACGAGCTGGCCGAGATTCGCGAGCTCTACGCCACCCCGCGCCTGTCCGATATCGCGCCCGCGTGGGACGGGATCGAGGACGAAGACCTGATCGAGCGCGACGAGATGGTCGTGACCGTCACCATGGGCGGCTACATCAAGCGCACCCCCCTCTCGACCTTCCGTGCGCAGCATCGCGGCGGCAAGGGCCGCGCCGGCATGGCAACCAAGGAAGAGGACGCGGTGATGGAGATGTTCGTCACCTCGACGCACAACCCCGTGCTGTTCTTCTCGACCTCCGGCAAGGTCTATCGTCTCAAGGTGTGGAAGCTGCCCGAAGGCGGCCCGGCCACGCGCGGGCGGCCGATCGTCAATCTGCTCCCCGCGCTCGACGATGGCGAGACGATCCGCACCGTCCTGCCTCTACCCGAGGACGAGGGGAGCTGGGGCGCGCTTTCGGTCGTATTCGCCACCGCCAAGGGCAGCGTGCGCCGCAATTCGATGGATGCGTTCGCCAACATTCCCTCGAACGGCAAATACGCGATGCGGTTCGAGGAAGGCAGCGACGATCGCCTGATCGGCGTCGCGCTGCTCGACGCGAACGACGATGTGCTGCTCGCGAGCCGCAACGGCAAGGCGATCCGCTTCGCAGGCAACGACGTGCGCGAGTTCACCAGCCGCACCTCGACCGGCGTGCGCGGTATGAACCTCAAGGGCGACGACGAGGTCGTCTCGCTCTCGATCCTCCACCGCGTGGGCACCGACGCTGAGGAGCGCGAGCAATACCTGCGTTTCGCCGCCTGGAAAGGCGACAAGGAAGGCGAGCCGGAACTGGCGGACGATCGGTTCGAAGAGCTTGCCGAGAACGAACAGTTCATCCTGACGATCTGCGCCAACGGCTACGGCAAGCTCTCCTCGGCCTACGAATATCGCCGCATTGGACGCGGCGGCCAGGGCATCCTCAACATCGACAACATCAAGCGCAACGGGCCGGTCGTCGCGAGCTTCAACGCCACGCAGCGCGATCAGCTGATGCTCGTGACCGATCAGGCCAAGCTGATCCGCATCGGGCTCGACAGCCTGCGCGTGATCGGGCGCGGCTCGGCCGGGGTGCGGCTGTTCAAGGTCGCGGAAGGCGAGCAGATCGTCAGCGCGGTGCGGCTCGACGAGGAACCCGATCCCGAGAACGAGGCCGAGGAAGCGATCGTCGAGGAAATGGCGGGGCGCGGCAGCGTCGAAACCGCTCCCGAGACGACGCCGCACTCGGACGACGACATCGAGGGCGAACCCGGCGGCGAATGACGCCGCCCGGGTGCTGCTACACCCTGCGCCGCAGCGTCTGAATCACCCCGGTCGCAATCAGGAACTGGCCGGCGAAGTAGGCCGGCCAGATCAGCAGGCCCGGAAGCGCGCTTTCGCCCAGCGGCCCCATGCGCGCGAAGATCAGCCAGTCGGAAATCACGAACAGCACCGCTCCGAAGCCGACGCGGTAGCGCGGGAATCGGCTCATCCACGCGCAGGCCGCCATACCCCCGAGCGCCAGCGCGTAGAGCGTGACCCCGATGTCGTGCGTCAGCAGCCAGGCGATCAGCGGGGTGGCGATCAGCAGCGCGATGGCAAGCGCCTTCTGGCTGGATGCAGGCTGCGCGCGCAGATTGCGCAAGTAGAGCGTCATCGCAGCGAGGTGCGAGGCGAAGAACGCCGCACCGCCCCAGAGGAAATCGAGCTCGAGCAGCATGTCGCCCAGCGCCGAGAGCGCCATGACCAGCGCGAGCAGCCGGCCGTCGGCGCTCGCATGGCGCGCCAGCGCGTAGATCGCGAGGAAGCCGACACCGGCCCCCTTGAGCAGGGTCAGCCACGGCTCGCCGATCGGCCAGTCGCGGACGAAGAAATAGATCGTCGCCGCCGCGATCGCGGCGAGCAGCCACGGCCTGTGTTCTACCAGCGCGCGCTTGGGCATTCGTCCCCTTCCCTGTCGATCGCACGTGCTTGGACTTGAACCCCATGGCAGGCAAGCACTAGGTGCGCCTCGAAATGACCCATGACGTTCACATCATCGGCGGCGGTCTCGCGGGAAGCGAAGCGGCCTGGCAGCTCGCTCGGCGCGGCTTCCGCGTGCGGTTGTCCGAAATGCGCGGCGGCGGCGATACGACGCCCGCGCACCAGACCGACGGCCTCGCCGAACTGGTGTGCTCGAACAGCTTCCGCTCCGACGACGACGAGCGCAACGCGGTCGGCCTGCTGCATCACGAGATGCGGCGGCTCGATTCGCTCGTGATGCGCGCTGGCGAGGTCGCACGGGTTCCCGCCGGATCGGCGATGGCGGTCGATCGCGAGGTGTTCTCGGCCGAGGTCGAACGCGCCCTGACCGAGCACCCCAATGTCACCGTGGTGCGGGAGCGGGTCGACGAATTGCCCGCCGCCGGGCTCACCATCGTGTCCACCGGCCCGCTCACCGCGCAGGCGCTGGCCGAGAATATCGTGCGCGCGACCGGGCAGGACCGGCTCGCGTTCTTCGACGCCCTCGCCCCGATCGTCCACCGCGAGAGTATCGATATGGACGTCTGCTGGACTCAGTCGCGCTGGGACAAGACGACCGCCGCCTCGAACGAAGGGGGCGACTACATCAATTGCCCCATGACGAAGGATCAGTACCTGGCCTTCCATCAGGGTCTGCTCGATGGCGAGAAGATCGCGTTCAAGGAGTGGGAGGCCGACACCCCCTATTTCGAAGGCTGCATGCCGATCGAGGTTATGGCGAGCCGCGGGGTCGATACGCTGCGCTATGGCCCGATGAAGCCGGTCGGGCTCGACAATCCGCGCGACGCCACGCCCGAGTTTCCGCAAGGCCGCTGGCCCTACGCCGTCGTGCAACTGCGGCAGGACAACAAGCTGGGCACGCTGTGGAACATGGTCGGCTTCCAGACCAAGCTGAAGCACGGCGCGCAGGTCGAGCTGTTCCGCACCATCCCGGGCCTCGAAAATGCCGAGTTCGCGCGGCTGGGCGGGTTGCACCGCAACACTTTCCTCAATTCGCCGCTGGTGCTCGACCGTCAGCTGCGCCTCAAGGGCGGCGAGCATGTCCGCTTCGCCGGTCAGATCACCGGCTGCGAGGGCTATGTCGAGAGTTCGGCGGTGGGGATCATGGCCGGGCTGATGGCGGCGGCGGAGCTGCGCGCAGCCGACTGGACCCCGCCGCCGCGCAGCAGCGCGATGGGCGCGCTGCTCGCACATATCACCGGCGATGCCGAGGCCGAGACGTTTCAGCCGATGAACGTCAACTTTGGGCTCTTCCCGCCGCTGCACGAGGTGAAGAAGAAGGCGCGCAAGGAAGCCTATACCGAGCGGGCGAAGGCGGATTTCGGGGAGTGGCTGGAGAATGCGCCGGTGCCCGCGTAGGCGTCGTCCGCCCGGCGCCCTCAACCCATCGATCCCAACCACGAAGAGGGTTCGAAGGTTTGCCGAGCCTCAACATTCACACTTCGGCTTCGGCTTCGGCTTACGCTTCGGCGCGGTGGTCGCAAACTCCGTCGGGGTCAGCTCCTTGTCGCCGTCCGCGTCGGCGCCGGCGAAACGCGAGGAGGTCGTCACCGCCCATTCCTCGAAAGTCAGCAGGTTGTTGCCGTCCTTGTCGAGCTTGCGAAATCCGTTGGTGCGCGTCGAGAGCATTTCGACACGGGTGATCTTGAGGTCGCGGTTGCGATCGTAGCGAAAGAAGCGCCGCTGCTCGCGCGTCAGTTCGGTCGCCTCGGGCGGCTCGGGGCCGGTGAGTTCGCCCGGGTCCACCTCGGGGAGGTCCTGCGGATCGGGCTGAACGACCTCGGGCAGCGGCGGCGGCGCGCCACGCTCGACCTGGGCCCTGCCCTGCCACCAGAACAGCCCGACCGCCGCCAGCAGCAGCGTGACGACACTTCCGAGCACCACCCGGTTCATCAAAACCTCCCCCGTTTCGCGCAGGGATAATAGGCTACCGGCCGAACATGCCAAGCCGCAGCGCCGCGAGAATGTCGCGCCGCCGGGCGATCAGGGGCGCGCCGCCGCGGGCGATCGAGCGGCGCGCGAGCCCGTGGAGGATCGCCAGCGGGCGCAGCGCGCGCGGGAAGGCAGGCGCGTCCAAGGCTCTACCCGCGAGGCGGAGCGCGGCAGCCCGCTCGTCGGGATCGCTGGTATGCGTCGCAAAGTCCGCGAGCGCCCAGACGCGCCCAGCGGTGTGGGCCTGGGCTGCGAAGGCGCCCTCCCCCGTCTGGCGCGCCAGCGCGGCGAATGCCGCCGCCCGGCCCTCGGCGAAGGCTTCGAGCGCACTGTCTGGCAGTGGCGCATCGCCGACCAGTTGCTCCCACCCGTCGACCAGCCCCGCCAGCGCAGGCTCTTCGCCAGTCCACCATTGCCCGAGCGCATCGAGCACCGGATCGCCTTTCGCGCGTTCGTCCGCCGGCTTGCCCAGCTCGTCGCGCCACCATGCGAGCCGGAGCTGCGCGAGGAGCGGCTCGTTCGCCTTGGCCACGAGTTCGGAGAGCCGCGCGTCGAGCGCGAACAGCGCGGCCATCGCCTCGCGGTGCTTCGCCGAGGCGTAGTTCAGCGCGAGCCGTTGCGGCAGCGGGAGTGGATCGAATGTCATACCGCGCGCCGCGATAGCACCGGATGGGCGCCAGACGCCATGTCAGGCGGGCCGCCTGTGGGCATTTGGAGTTTCTTAATGCCGATTTTCTAGAACCTGTTCCGAACAACTGCGGGCGTTCATCAGGGCTATGGGCATCGTCAATTCGCTAGCAGCGCTTCGGCGCGATACGCGGGGGAACTCCCTGCCGATCTTCGCCGCCTCGCTGATCCCGCTGCTGGCGATCGTCGGCGGAGGGGTGGACGCGGCGCGCGGCTATCTCACCAAGGTCCAGCTCCAGAACGCCTGCGACGCCGGCGTGCTGGCGGGCCGCCGCGCGATGGCCAAATCGGGCGAATACGAAGACGGAGAGAAGGCGAAGGCCCTGCGCATGTTCCGCGCCAACTTCGATTCCGACATCGTCGACGCCACCGATATCAACTTCGACACCGAAGCAGGCACCGAAGGCGACGTTTCGGGAACCGCGAGCACCGAGATCCCAACGGTGCTGATGCAGCTGTTCGGCTACTACGACATGGACTTCGCGGTCGGCTGCGCCGCCGAACTGCAGATCACCAACACCGACATCATGTTCGTCCTCGACGTCACTGGCTCGATGAACACGAACAATCGCATCGGCGGACTGCGCGACGCGGTGCGCGATTTCCACCGCACGATCACCTCGTCGGTGACCGACAACGATGTGCGCGTGCGCTACGGCTTTGTTCCATACAGCATGACGGTCAACGCGCGGCGCCTGCTCACCGAGAGCGACATGCCGAGCGATTACATCGCCGATACCGCTCAGTACCAGACCCGCGTGGCGCTGTTTGAAGACTACGATTACCTTTTCAAGAAGCGTACGAGAATCGATGGAGGCCAAATTGATTCTTGCACAGGCTACGGCGAACGATGGACTAATTCTTCTGGTACTCCACCCGGAGATAGGACCGTTATCTATTACACCGGGGGAGTCGACGGTCGTTGCCGCGTAGCGTGGGAGCGCTATCGCTATCAATACTATAGTGACAGGAAGGTCTATTACTTCAGCGGCTGGAGATATGATCAGGCCGAGATAGACGCTTCAAGTCTCAAAACCCTCAATAACATGCCTATCGCGACATACTTCGATCGCTATCGATCCTATCTTGAGGATGAAGACGATCTTACGATAATCGAAGCCGCCACACTCCCATTTATCGGAATGGAAACAGCCACTCGCAGGTGGGATGGCTGCATCGAGGAACGCGAAACCGTTGTCGATGAGGATATGGAGCCGGTGCCTTCCGGCGCCACGGACCTCGATATCAATTCGGAACCCGACAATGATGAGACGCGCTGGAAGCCCTATTTCCCGCCTGCCGTTTTCGATCGCGGCGGTTATTACAATGGCGTTCAAACGTTCAGCGACTGGTCGAGCACGCCCGACTATTGTCCTGCGCCGATGCGGCTGTTCGAAGACGTCGATCTCACTGAAAACACGGTTCCGGCGTGGCTCAATACCTACCTCAACAGCCTGCAGCCCGTCGGCGGTACCTATCACGATATCGGGATGATCTGGGGCGGTCGCCTGGCGAGCCCCAACGGAATTTTCGCAGATGTCGTGAACAAAGACCCCGAGCGCTCGGTCAGCCGTCACATCATTTTCATGACCGATGGCGAGATGGCGCCGGAAACGGACTACTATTCCGCCTATGGAATGGAGAAATACGACAATCGGGTTGCGCCGCGCGGCACCAACAAAACAGAGCTGATATCCTACCACAATTCGCGCTTCGTCGCTGCCTGCCGGGCGATCAAGGACGAAGGCTACACCGTCTGGGTGATCGGCTTCGGTTCCGCGCTGACCGACGAGATGCGCGCCTGCGCGACCGGGCACCGAGCCTATTTTTCGAACAACTCTAACGAGCTGCGCGCCACGTTCCGCTACATCGCTTCACAGGTAGCCGACCTGAGGCTCAACGAATGAGCTTTCTACGACGCCTGCGACGCGACGCCGGTGGGGTCACGATCGTCGAATTCGCGATCGTTGCCCCCGTGCTGTTCCTGTTCATTTTCGGCGTGCTCGATATCGGGCACGGGCTCTACATGCGCTCGGTGCTGCAAGGGGCGGTGCAGGACGCCGCGCGCAACGCCGGGCTCGAAAGCGGCCGGACTTCGCTGGCCGCGATCGACGAAAACGTCCTCGAAAGCGTCCAGGCCGTCATGCCGTTCGTGGAAGAGGACGATGTCGACATCACCCGCCTCAACTACGAGAGCTTCAGCGATGTCGGCGTGCCCGAGGATTTCGACGACACCAACGGCAACAACACCTACGACGACGTCGAGTGCTTTA
This sequence comes from uncultured Altererythrobacter sp., assembly GCA_946886175.1. Next base: position 952 of record CAMPIA010000007.1, on the reverse strand, counting down.
CCGACCGCAACGACAACGGGCATTGGGATCCCGACGTCGGCGCCGGGGGCCTCGGCGGCGCGGACGACATCGTCTATTACGATGTGCAGGTCCGGTACGACCGGCTCTTCCCCCTCTGGTCCTTGCTCAACCTCCCCCATCGCGGAGTAGCGCAAGCGACGACGGTGATGCGCAACCAGCCGTTCGGCCAGCAGGCCGAGCGCAGCGCGGAACGGGTGTGCCCGTGATGCGGTTCGTGACGATCCTCGGCCGGAATCTGCGCGCGATCGCGCGTGGGCGCGATGGCGTCGCGCTGGTGGAGTTCGCCTATTCGCTGCCGATCATGGCGCTTCTGGCGTTTACCGGCCTCGAACTCGTCAACTACGTGACCGCGCACTTGCGCGTGAACCAGATCGCGATTTCGCTCGCCGACAACGCCTCGCGCGCCAAGCAGGAGGTGGTCGGTAGCAACCCGCGCTTTCGCGAGCTTGACGCGAACGAATCGATCCGCGCCGCGCAGTTACAGGGCGGCAACCTCGATCTTGCCGAGCACGGCCGGGTGATCCTCTCGAGCCTCGAGGTCAATGACGACGGCGGCCAGTGGATCCACTGGCAGCGCTGCGGCGGCGCGCTGAGCAACCGCTCGCGTTACGGCGACGAGGGCACCGGAAGGACGGGCACCGATTTCGGCGGAATGGGTATCGGGACGCGCAACGTGCGGTCGGAAGAGAACTTCGCCATCATGTATGCCGAGGTTTACTACGACTACCAGCCGCTGGTTCTCCCCAACTTCGTTTCCGGTCAGACGATCTACAAGTCCGCGGCCATGTACGTTCGCGACGATCGCGACTTGTCGGGCAAAGGCATATTCGACCCGGAACCGCGCGTCGATGCGAAGAGCCTGTGCGGATAAATCAAAAGTCTCAATAAATTAACCCTGAACATTGGGGATACGCTTACGTGGCGCCCCTTA